>JBFIIN010000386.1:0-3774 GCA_041601225.1 Oceanococcus sp. | reverse complement strand
GGCCGGCCTCGTCGGCGATCAGCCGGAACTCGCCGAAATCCGGATTGCGCATCTCGCGCCGGTAACGCGCCGGCGACCAGGGGTAGATGTTGGGCACCCCATTACGGTCCAGGTACCAGCTGTCGCAGCCGCCGGTGAACCAGATCGTGCGCCCAGGTCCTCCGCGGCAGCGGGTGCACCCACTGTCCGGTGCACTGGAACAGCGCGCGGCAGAGCGTGCGCGGCTCTTCGGCTGCCCTGTGCGCTGCAAGGCGGCAGACCACCGGGTCCTTGTGCGGCGCACCGCCATGCTGTTGCGCCTCGACGATGCGCAGCACGCGGCGCAGATGCGGGACAAGAGCGCCCGCGGCATGCAGCGCAGCGCCGCCAGACTGAGATCTGCGGATGCCGTGGCCGTTGCCCGTGCCTACCAGAACCGGGCCGGGGAAGCGCCAGACCTTCCGGCCCGGTTGTCCTGGCCAGCGCGATGACCGCGGGCTTGGTCGATGCCGCCGCTGCGCGCTGAGGTCAGCTCGCCTACAATCAGCCCTGGCCAGCCTCGAGGCTGCGCCGATATTTGCTGACCATAATCGCGCGAGCTGCGCGAGTCTCTATCGGAGGAGAACCGATGAACCTTTACCTACGCAGGGCAGCCCCGGGCCTGATCGCGCTCAGCAGTTGCGTGCTAGCGTTTCCGGCTTTTGCCGAGAATCCCGGCTGTGTCCTGTTTGATGACCCCAGGGGTGATGCCACCACGCTGGACGTGGCCAACATGGATCCCAATCTCGACATCATCTCGGCCGGCGTCGCCTCGGTCGATGAGAATATCTACTTCTACCTGGAGATGGCCTCGCTGGACGCCCCGCCGGCCAATACCAGCTGGCCGTTGCGTTTCAACGACAGCGACGGGCTGGAGTGGGGCGTGCTGATGGAAACTGACCCCACCGGTGCGGTGAGCTTCAGCTACTACGACAACCCCAAGGTCGACGCCGCCGGTGCCACGACGGTGAGTTACGGCTACATACCCAACCGCAAGGCGGCCGGTTCGGATAGCCATTTCACTGCGGACGGACTGATCACAATCGTCGTGCCAGCCAGCGCGTTCGGTGCAGAGTCCGGCGATGTGTTCGAGGATTTCATATCGCGGATCACTTCGCCGCGCCACCCCGGTGGCGGCGGCCTGACCCCTGATAACGCGCCGGATGACCTGGAACCACGGGGCATCTTCACCGTGGGCGGCTCGTGCCTGCGCTCGATGCAAGGACAGCTGCAGACCGCATCTCACAGTGGTGCGGCGCCGTTTCAGGCGCATTTCGACGCCGGCCTCTCACAGGGCGACGGAATCGCCGGCTACCGGTTTGAATTTGGCGACGGCAGCCGCGTGGAATCGCTCAGCCCGCAGGTCAGTCACATTTACCAGATGCCGGGTCGCTATGCCGTCACGGTGCGCCCACGCACCGCCGATGGCAACTACGGCAAGGCGGCGCGAACCGTGGTCACGGTGACCGGTGCGCGGCAAGGTGCGGGCGGAATCGGGCATGGCTTGCTGGTCTTGCTGCTGGCCAGCGTGGCCTGGAGCCGCCGCCCAAAAGCCGTGCGCGCCTGAGCCTTCGGCTCAGCGCATAGGCGGCCCCTGGCGCCGTCTGGCTGAAACTTCGGCCAGACGGCGTTGTTGCCAGCAAAAGACTGGCGGAGGCGGGACATCGACCGGCCCGTTTGGTCATCCTGCCCCAGGAGCCGGACTGGAGTACGGCGCGACTCACCTCACACGTCACGCCAGGGAGCGGCGCGACGGTCTGTTATGGATTTGCGACCCCAGACGGCGGCGCATACCGTGTAGCTCCTTCCTCAAAGCAAGTGCCGCCATTCCGTTTCGGCATGGTCGCCGACCCGAATCAACAAAGGACCAGCAAAGATGACGGCTTTCAGCGTGTCGCGCCAGGACGTGCTCGGCGATATGGATGCCAGTGCGATCAGCGTGGGGATTCGTCGGGGCGATTTCAGCGTCGCCGAAGTGATCGCTGCGGCGCAGTTGCGGCTAGCCGAGGCGAATCCGGTGCTCGGCGCAACGGCCTGCCGGCTGGACGCGGTCCTCAGTCGCCTGGAGCGGCTGGCCGTGACCGGCCCCTTTGCGGGCGTGCCTTCCCTGATCAAAGACAATACCGACATTGCCGGCGTGCCCACCCGCCACGGCTCGCGCGCCACGCCCGCGACGGCGGCCCGTGCGGACAGCCGCGTCACCCGGCAGCACCTGGCCTGTGGTCTGCTGCCCATCGCCAAAACCACGCTGCCGGAATTCGGTTTGACCGCCACCACGGAGTTTTCCCGGAGTCCGCCGACCCGTAACCCATGGCACACCGACCACAGTGCCGGCGGCTCGTCCGGCGGCTCCGCGTCGCTGGTCGCCGCCGGGGTGGTTCCGATCGCCCACGCGAATGATGGCGGCGGCTCTATCCGCATTCCCGCCGCCTGTTGCGGGCTGGTCGGTCTGAAACCAAGCCGGCACCGCCTGCGCGCCCATGAAATGGGCGCCCTGCTGCCCGTCAAGCTGGTGGCCGATGGTGTGGTCACCCGCAGCGTGCGCGACACGGCCGGCTTTTTCGCCGCCGCCGAGCGTGACTATCGCAATCCCGATCTGCCGCCGATAGGAGAGGTCCTGCACGCGACCGATCAGCCGCTGCGAATCGGGTTCTACAGCACCCGACCTGATGGCATGGGCTGCGATCCGCAATGCCAGGAGGCCGTCGAAAGCGCGGCGCGGCTGTGCGAATCTCTCGGCCACCAGGTCGAGCAGATTTCCGCCCCATTTGACCAGCAGATGGCGGATGATTTTTTGATCTACTGGGGCATGCTGGCGGCGTCAGTCAAATGGCTGGGGCCATGGCTGGTGCAGCGCGATTTCAATCGCGCCCTGATAGAGCCGCTGACGGGGCATCTGGCGAGCCATTTTCGCGCCAGCCTGCACCGGCTGCCCGCAGTCATCGCGCGGCTGCGCCACTTTCAGCGCCGCTACGCGCAGGTGATGACGCGCCATGACCTGCTGCTTACGCCGACTCTGGCCGAGCCGCCCCCGCCCATTGGGCACCTTGCCCTGGACCTGCCCGCGGACGAGGCTTTCGAACGCCTGCGCCGCTATGCCGTGTTTACGCCGGCCCAGAATGTCAGTGGCGCCCCGGCGATCAGTCTGCCGCTGGGGCGCAGCGATACTGGTCTGCCGATCGGCGTGCAGTTTGCAGCCGGCGTGGGCCAGGAGCGTCGCCTGCTGGAGCTGGCGCTGGCGCTGGAAGAGGCCGCGCCTTGGCCGCAGTTCCCGACTCTGCAGGCAGGCCGTTCCTGAACCGGCATCACCGTTCCCGCCGATCGGGCGCCGCCGACGACCAACTGGGACAATAACGGCAGGATTTCCGACCGACTGGCGCACGATGACCAGACCCGTCCGCCGACATCCGGGATTGGCAGCAGGGCCCTGACAACGCCTGCTATTATGGCCTCTCGAAAATGTGCGTGAGGATCGATGGAAATGGCACGATGACCAACGAGCTCAAAAACGAGCACAATGCCCACGTGAATCCGGCCCTGGATGTCCTGGACCTGATCTCCGCGCATCTCGGCCGGGACCGGAAGAGCGTGCCGATCAGCGAGCTGTGGGCAGGGCGGCAGAACATGAGCGACCAGGACCTGACCGATGGTATGCGCATGCTGATTGAGCAGGGCGCGATTGAATTCCGCTCGGGCGACAGCGGTCCCGAACTGGCGATCACCGGCAGCCGGGTTAGCGCGCGTGCACCTGGCGCG
>JBFIIN010000385.1:0-3776 GCA_041601225.1 Oceanococcus sp. | reverse complement strand
GGATTTGCGCAGGCCACCGCGCAACTGGAGGCGGCGCTGGGCTCGCGGCTGGCGCCGCTCTATCAGGAGCTTTGGCAGGGCAACTGCGACAAGATGATTGATGCCGGTGTTCCCCAGCCTGTCGCCGAGCAGTATGCGGACCATTTTGTCCTTGGGTCGGCCATGGATATCGCGGAGCTGGCCGGCAATGCCGGGCTGGATGTCGACCAGGCGGCGACGGCCTATTTTGCGGTCGGCGAGGCTCTGGGCATGCCGTGGCTCATGGCGGCGGTAGTCAATCTCGATGTGGAGGGCCGGTGGCACGCACTGGCTCGGACCAACATGCGCGACGACAACTATGCGTTGCATCAGCAAATTACCGCCCGTGTTCTGGCTCATGAGGGCGCCGACGCCCAGCAGCGTCTCGCCGCCTGGAGTGCGCAGGTGAGCACCCCTTTGGCCTTTGCTCAGCAGCGGCTGGACGAATTGCGCAAGGCCAATAGCGTGGATTTCCTGAACTTGTCGGTGGCCAATCGGGAATTGCGCAAGTTGGCGGAGTTCGTCGCCGAATGAGGGGCAGCGCCCGCCGCGCGAGACGGGAACGCGGTGGGCGTCGCTGATCTGCAGTCACTGGTCCAGCGTTTGCTGCGTCAGTGCCAGCGCGATGTCTTGCAAAGCGCCGACGTTGAGGCGGTTCCGGTTGCGCAGTATCTGGATGAGGAGTGGGCGGCGGCAGAACGAGGCAGCCTGTTTGCAAACTACCCCAAGCCCTGCTGCACGGCAGCGAGTTGGTGGCGGGGTCGGCACTGGCGCTGCGCATCGCTGATCTGCCGGTCTTGCTCGGACAGGGCGGGCCTTCTTGAACGTCTGTCGACACCGTGGCATGCGCTTGCTGGAGGAGGGCAGCGCAGCGCTGGCATACCCTGCCATCGTCTGCCCTTACCATGGCTGGGCATACCAGCTGGACGGTCGGTTGAAGGGCCTGCCTCTACGCGAATGCTTCGACAACGCGGATGTTCGGGGCGCCGCGTTGGCCGCGCCGCCCTGGGCCGAAGCGCACGGCTTCGTCTGGGTGGTGCCCAGGCGCGGCTCTGGATCTTGCTGATTTTCTCGGGCCGGTTGGTGCGGTGCTGAGTCATTTCGGCTGCGCGGACAGCGTGGTCTTTCGGCGCAGCCGGAGCTGGCATGACTGCAATTGGAAGCTTGTTGTCGACGCTTTCCTGGAGGCCTGTCACATCCCGGTTCTGCACCGTTGCACAATCCAGCCGTTTTTCGCAGGTTGTCAGGCGGCCAGCGATCAGCTGGGTCGCCATTTTCGCTCGGCCGCGGCGCGCAACACCATTGGCGAGTTGTTCGGCCAGCCACACGCGCAACCTGACCTGCGCGAGCACATGACCGTAACGCACAATGTGTTTCCGAACAGCATCTTCATATTTCATCCGGATTACATCAGCCATATCTTGTTGACGCCGCATGGCCCGGGCCGCACGCTGTGGCGGCATGCCATATTGATCCCGGCTGATCAGCGCACTCCGGCGCTGGCGGCGCACTGGGAGAGATCGTTCGAATTGATCGAGCGCGGTGTGTTCCAGGGCGAGGGCCTGTATGCCCGCAGGGCATACAGCAGGGTCTGGCCAACGGCGCTAACGCCCATTTACGACTTGGGCGACACGAGCATTCGGTCAGCGCGTTTCATCGCGTGGTGACAGCGGAAATCCAGAATTCAGATTCAGCACAGGAGCGGAAATGACAGACGTATTGGCGGTGGAACTGCGCGACGGCGTACTCACTTTGACCTTGAACCGGCCCGACAAGCTGAATTCGCTGAACGCCGACCTGCTGCTGGCGCTGCAGGAGCAAGTCGCTTTCGCGCGCGAGACTGCCGCGGTCCGGGTGCTGCTGATCGCAGCCAATGGCCGGGCCTTCGGATCCGGTGCGGATCTCACGACCTCGATGAGCGAAGGCCGCTTGTCGGCGGTGCTCGACAGGTATTACCACCCCCTGATGCTGGCTCTGCGGGAGCTCGAAAAGCCTGTGGTCTGTGCGGTGCAGGGTTACGCGGCGGGTGCCAGCTGCAGTCTGGCGCTGATGGGCGACATCGTGCTGGCCGCGGAATCCGCCAAGTTCGTGCAGATTTTTGGTCGCATCGGTTTGATTCCCGATGCCGGGTCGACCTATGTCTTGCCGCGTCTGGTAGGACCGGCCCGTGCGCTGGGCATGATGTTGACCACCGACCCGGTGAGCGGTAGCGAAGCGGCCGAATGGGGGCTGATTTGGCGAGCCGTGCCGGATGAGGACTTGCTGGATACCGCCCAGACTCTGGCCGCCCGCCTGGCCAGCGGCCCGACCCGGGCCATGGGTATCGCAAAACGCCTGGTCCGCCAGTCCTTCAACAACGATTTCGACACCCAGCTCCAGGCCGAGGGGCTGGCCCAGGATGAGGCTTTCGCGAGCGCGGATGCGCGCGAAGGCATTCAGGCCTTCTTGCAGAAGCGTGACGCGCAATTTCGGGGCCAGTAGCCCGAAACTGGTGCCCGGAGTGCGCCTGTGCTGGTGTAAACTCGCGGCCCTATGCGCTATCTCGAAGACTTTGTGGGCGAAACGCCCCTGGTTGGCCTCAAGCGTCTGGGGGCGGCCACGGGCAATTCCATACTGCTCAAACTGGAAGGCAATAACCCTGCGGGTTCGGTGAAGGATCGTCCCGCCTACAGCATGATTCGCTACGCTGAAGAGCGGGGCGAAATTCAGCCAGGCGATACCTTAATTGAGGCGACCAGCGGCAATACGGGCATCGCTCTGGCCATGGTTGCCGCACTGAAGGGCTATCGCATGATTCTGATCATGCCCGAGCATCTCAGTGCCGAGCGGCGCTCAACCATGAAAGCCTATGGCGCGGAACTGATCTTGGTCAGCAAGGCGCAGGGCATGGAAGGCGCACGCGATCTGGCCTTGTCCATGCAGGCGCAAGGGCAGGGGCGGGTGCTCGATCAGTTCGCCAACCCGGATAATCCGCGGGCGCATTACGAGGGCACGGGGCCCGAGATCTGGAGGGATACCCAGGGTCAGATTACCCATTTTGTGTCGTCGATGGGAACCACGGGCACCATCATGGGCTGCTCGCGTTTTTTCAAGGAATGCAATCCGGACATCCAGGTGATAGGAGTCCAGCCCGAAGGTGAGTCGAGTATTCCGGGAATCCGCCGCTGGCCCGAAGCCTATCTCCCCAAGATCTTTGATCGCCAGCGTGTGGATCGGGTCATGGAAGTTGCCCAGGAGCCCGCGGAGAACACCATGCGACGGCTGGCCAGGGAGGAGGGAATTTTTGCCGGGGTGTCTTCCGGAGGCGCCCTGCACTGCGCGCTGCAGCTGGCGGATGAGACAAGTGGTGCGACAATTGTGGTGGTCGTGTGCGATCGCGGTGATCGCTATATTTCCACCGGCGTGTATCCGGCCTGAACTGAATATGTCCAAACGACGGCGCGCCGCCGAGCCCGAAACCGCCCAGGTCCTCGATCTGAGTCACGACGGGCGCGGCATATTGAAGCCGGACGGCAAGACCGTGTTTTTGCCCGATGCTCTGCCTGGCGAGACGGTCACTTTTCAGCGGCGGCGCCGCAAGCGCAGTTACGATGAAGCCGTACTGATCTCGGTGGATGAGCCCAGCCCGATGCGGGTCGCGCCCGCATGCCCGCATTTCGGGCTGTGCGGAGGCTGCAGCCTGCAGCATCTGGGGGCCGCGGATCAGCTGGCCGCCAAGCAGCGCCACGTGGCCGAAGCGCTGCAGCGCTTCGGTGCGG
>JBFIIN010000384.1:0-3779 GCA_041601225.1 Oceanococcus sp. | reverse complement strand
GCGCCAGCGCGTCGCCATCGTCCCGGCGCGCAACCTGCATATCGGCCACCCGGTCGCGACCAGCCCGCCGCCCCTGTCTTCCAGCGTGCCAACCGCAGCCCCGCCCCTCCAGACCGAAGCGGGGCCCGCAGCCCGCTTCAGTATCTGGCCCTGGCTGACCGGACTGACGACCATGGCCTGGCTGCTGACCGGTCTGGCCTGGTTCTTGAGCACACGGACCCAAGGTACGGCTGACGACACCACTGACCGACCGCACGCGGCCATGACCCAGCGCAAGCTGCTTCGCCGCCTGCAGGCCGGCAATCCGCAGGCCTGCCGCAGCGCTCTGCTGGAATGGGGGCGAGCCCAGTTTCCGGGTGAAAATCTGGTCGGCCTGACCGATCTGGCGACCCTGGCCGGCTCCGGCGACCTGCGCCGGGAACTGGCTGCCCTGGACCGGGCGCTGTACCGGCCGAAACAGAGCTGGGATGCCAGCGGCTTGGTCCGTGCCATCCGCAGCTACCGGCCCGCCAAACTCGCCACGGATCAGGCACCCGCCCTGCCGGCACTCTATCCGGAGTCAAGCTGATATGCCCGCCAGACTGCGTTCCTATTACGAATACCATGAAATACCCCCGGCCGAAATGCAGCGGCGCGCGCGCCAGTTTGCCGAAGATCTGGTGCGCCGGCGTACGGTGCGTGACTACGCCGAGCGAACGGTGCCGACGCAGGTGATCGCCGACTGCCTGCGCGCGGCCTGCAGCGCCCCATCCGGCGCCAATCGTCAGCCCTGGCATTTCGTGGTGGTGCAAGATGCGCGGATAAAAAAGGCCATTCGCGCTGCGGCCGAGCGCGAGGAGCAGGAGTTCTACCAGCGCCGCGCACCGGCCGAATGGCTCGCCGCACTGGAGCCGTTGGGCACCAATGCCGAAAAATCCTTTCTGGAAACGGCGCCCTGTTTGATCGCGATTTTTTATGAGCGCAACGGGATCAATGCCAAGGGCGAAAAGTTCAAGACCTATTACGCACCGGAATCAGTCGGAATCGCGACCGGAATGCTCATTGCCGCCCTGCACCAGGCTGGGCTGGCGACCCTGACCCATACGCCCAGCCCGATGAAATTCCTGCGTGAAATATTGCAGCGCCCCATCAACGAATCGCCCTTCTTGCTGCTGGTGACCGGCTACCCGACTGCCGACTGTCAGGTGCCGGACATCCCGCGCAAGGATGCCAGCGAAGTTGTTACCTGGTTTCGGGCCGACGAGACGGATAGCTAGGTGTAGGCGGTAGGAACCGAGGAGCCGAGACAATGCGATTTCGGCGCGAATTTTTCGATCGTTCGAGGCGAATAGTCGTGCTCTTTAACGCGAAGGATCGGAAAATTCGAGCGACAGCGCGAAGTCGCAGGCCATTGCGTTTCTGCCGCCCACAATCCTAGGCGGTAGAATGGCGGGTTCTCACTCAGGGACTCCCGGCATGGCCTCACTTGCCCGCATCTACGACGTCAATCTGTCCACCCTGGCCAGCACCGCCCGTGCCTGGCGCGGCACCGCGGCCTTCAGACCGGCGCGCAAGCAACCCGAACAAGTGCTGGAACTGTACGAGTATGAAGGTTGCCCCTACTGCCGCCTGGTCCGCGAAGCGCTGACCGAACTGGACCTGGACGCGAAAATTTATCCGTGCCCCAAAGGTGGCCAGCGCTTTCGTCCCGGAGTCAAAGAACGCGGTGGCAAGCTGCAGTTTCCGTTTCTGGTCGATCCCAACACCGGTAGCCAGATGTATGAATCTGCCGCGATCATCAATTATCTGCGCGAGACCTATGCTGGCCGGCGCCCGCGCAGCAACCCCCTGGCGCGGTCATGGGCCGTGGGCAGTTCGTCGCTGACCACGGTTATGCGGGCCCCGCGCGGCTACAGGGTGGTCGCCTCCAGGAGCCCCGCCCAGCCGCTGGAGCTCTACAGCTTTGAGTCCAGCCCTTTTTCGCGACTGGTTCGCGAGCGCCTGAGCGAAATGGAAATTCCTTATCTGCTGCGTAATACCGGCAAAGCCCTGTGGCAGGACATGGGCCCGTCCGAACTGCGCGCGCGTCTATTCCCGGACGAACCGGTTCAGGGCCGCAATCGGCAGGCCCTGCTGAACCGCGCCGGCAAGGTGCAGGTGCCCTACCTCATCGACCCCAATACCGGCACCGAAATGTTCGAGTCCGCGAAAATCCTTCGTTATCTCGAGCAGGAATACGGCCGATCCTGACTGGCACGGGGCGCGATGGCCAGCGGCGCCATGGCAGCGCCGCTGCCTGTCACCGCCCGCCTATTCGGCGGGCTCAAAATCCGGCTTCTCACGGACCGCACAATCCGGGCACGGCCAATCCTCCGGGATGTCCGCCCAGCGCGTGCCGGGCGCAAAGCCCTCGTGCGGGCAACCGGCGTCTTCGTCGTAGACATAGCCGCAGCCGGAGCAACGATATTGCGCCACGATCAGGCCGCCGCCAGCAAGCGCTCACGCCGCGAGGGCTGAAGATTGGCCAGGCTCAGATCGCCCCGGTAATGCGCCCGTACCCGCTTGTCCATGACCCTGAACCACAGCCGCGGGAAATAAGCCAGACCGATCATGGCGGCGTAGCCGGCTGGCAGCTGAGGGCTGTCCTCGAAATGGCGCAAAGCCTGGTAGCGCCGCGTGGGATTGGCATGGTGATCGGAATGACGCTGCAGCTGGTAGAGGAACAGATTCGTAATGACGTGGTTGCTATTCCAGGAGTGCGACGGCGCGCAGCGTTCATAGCGACCATTCGCATCCTGCTGGCGAAGCAGACCGTAATGCTCGATGTAATTCACAACCTCCAGCAGCGAGGCCCCATAGAAGGCCTGCAGCAACAGGAACGGCAATGCCGGCCAACCCAACCAGATGCTCAGGGCGCCGAACAGGGCCACGGTCATCAACCAGGCCTGAATGTTCTCGTTTGCCAAACTCCACGGGCCCTGTCCCAGACGTTGCAGCCGCTGCTTTTCGATGGCCCATGCCGAGCGCAGACTGCCGATCATCGTGCGTGGCAAGAAGGCCCAGAAGCTTTCGCCCAACCGTGAGCTGGCCGGATCCGCAGGCGTCGACACATTGCGGTGGTGACCCTTGTTGTGCTCAATGTAGAAGTGCCCGTAAGCCACCGGCGCCAGGGTGATCTTGGCCAGCCAGCGCTCGAAACCGCCCTTCTTGTGACCCAGTTCATGGGCGGTGTTGATACCGATGCCATTGACCGTGCCCACGGTGAAAACCAGGCCAATGAGTTCCCAGGTCGCGAGTCCGCCGTACACGGCAATCCAGGCCCCAAAGATCGTGGCGGCGTATTGCAGAGGCACATAGAGAAACACGATGCCGCGATAATACCGGTCGCTTTCCAGCTGCCGCACCGCAGACTCGGGCGGGTTGGTCTGATCATCGCCAATGAAGTAATCCAGCAGGGGGATGATCCCGTAGACCCAGATCGGTCCGGTCCACCAGAACACGCCCAGGCCAGTGTAACCGGCAAAAAACGCACCGCCGAAAGGCAGGATGGGCACGACCAGTCCGAGGATCCACAGATAGCGTTTACCGTCCTGCCAAGTTTGTTCCCGTGTTGCCGTCGTCATATTCGCACCTCGTTGCACATTCCGTCTGGCCCGCGACCAGGAAGTGCGTAGTTGTACTACGCACTTTTTCTGCGGTCAAGTGGCGTAGGCGGTTCGGCTCGCGAACCGACCTGCCGCCTCAGCGGAACCGGTAGCTCAGATCCAGGCCCAGGCTGCGCGGCTCGCCCCAGACCACGG
>JBFIIN010000383.1:0-3789 GCA_041601225.1 Oceanococcus sp. | reverse complement strand
CGCTCCACACCGCTGCGCAGGTCACCGAACTTTTCTCCCAGATCACGCAGGTTCATGCCGGTTTGCTCACGCGACTGGCTGAGCTGCCCCAGGATCAGGTCCCGGGTCTGGGCGGCATCGTTGGAGCCACGTTGTTCGGCGCTCTCGAGCAGCGTCAGGGTCTTGACCATGCGCTCGTTCAGCTCGGCCGTGCGGCGCTCTGATTCGGCAATGCTTTTCAGCACGCGGCGCAGCAGCAGTAGCACCACGAGCAGAAGAACGAGGATGGATATGCCGCCGATGCACAGAGCAAGAAAAAAGGGGTCCACAGCAGCCACCATTGAGATCGGCCCCCAGTATAAGCGGCAGCGCAGGGGCTGCCGGTTACGAAATTGCGCATTAAGCGCGCGCGCACTCGATGTTATAGTCGGAGGAGTTACCGCAGGCTGGACAATGAATCAGACTACAGTGGTTCATGCGGGCGTACTGTTTGCCGATATCTCCGGCAGCACCCGCCTCTACGACACCTTGGGCGACAGCACGGCACAGCGCGTCATCAAGACGAGCCTGGAAGCGATGTCCCGGGTCGTCGAGCAATTCAATGGCGTGGTCGTGAAGACGATCGGCGACGAAATCATGTGCCAGTTCAACAGTGCCGAAGAGGTGGGCCAGGCAGCCCTGGCCATGCAACGGATACTGCACGAAGAACCGCCGGTGGCTGAGGTCGACGTGAAGATGCGCATGGGTTTTCATTTCGGCCCGGTGATTCCGCTGGGTGGCGACATTTTTGGCGATGCCGTCAACGTGGCCGCCCGCATGGCCGCAATCGCCAAGGCTGAGCAAATCATTACAACCGAAGAGACGGTGGCCGGGTTCGAGCCGGCGACAGCGTCGCTGGCGCGCAAATTTGATACGACGCCGGTCAAGGGCAAGCGCGAAGAGGTGGTGATCTACGAGGTGTTGTGGGAGCGGCGCAATGTCACCCAGATGATCACCACGCCGGAGGTGGCCTCGGCCTCGGTCGCCATGTTGCTGCATCTGAGCTATCAAGACACCAAGCTCACTCTGGATGCCACCAACACGCCGTGCTACATCGGTCGTGACCCCGGCTGTAATCTGGTCGTGCCCTCGCCGTTTGCCTCGCGGCAGCACGTGAGGATCGAGTATCGGCGCGGGAAGTTCATTCTCGTCGACCAGAGCACCAACGGAACCTATGTCGCCACCGGACTGGTGGGCGCCGCTCCCGAGGAGATCTATCTGCGCCGGGAAGAGCTTCCGCTCATGCGTTCCGGCGTAATCTGTCTGGGCGAGTCGAGCAGCAAGGGGCAGCAGCACACGATCCATTTCGATTGCGATTGACCGGGGAATCGGCGGGTCGGTGCATCCCGCGGGCGCATAGGCTAAAATTCGCGCCCCCAGCACTGCTGGGGCTAAATACTATGCGTACCCGAACTCTGCTCATATTCGTTGGATTGGTTGTGGCGCCGGCCTTTGCCGTTGCCGCGCCAGTCAATGTCAATCAAGCCGATGCGGCGACCATCGCCGGCAGTCTGGACGGAATTGGCCCCCTGACTGCGCGCGCCATTGTCCAGTATCGCGAGAAAAATGGCCCCTTCAAACGCAAGGAAGATTTGCTCAAGGTCAAGGGCATGGGGGCCAAGGTTCTACGCGCCAACGACGCGGACATACTGCTTCACGAGTGAGGCAGCCACACATTGCGGCGCCCAGGTTTGCCTTGGCGCCTTTTTTTATCTGGTGGATGAATACACGATGACGGTTGCGGAACAGCTAAAAAACCAGCTCGGCTTGAGCCAGGTTGAACTCAAGATCAATTTGTCGAAGCGCGAGCTTTTTCACGAGGCGATCCGCAACGACCGCGGCCGCATCAGCGCGGGCGGACCGGATGACGAGCAAAAGGCCTATCCCACGAAGCTGGGCGTCGAGGGTCCGCTAATCTTCTATACCGATCCCTCCTGCACCGGGCGCCCGGTGGCTGACACCTTCGCGGTGGCCTGGCCGGAAATCGAGGGCGATATCTGGTGGAAGAACGATCTCAAGAAGTTCGACCCGGGACACGTTGATGGTCTGGTGCGGCGGGTCGTTGAACATCTCAACGCGCGCGGTTCCGCCCTGTATGTAAAGGACCTGTTCGGTGGCTGGGTGCCGTCCTACGCGATCCCGCTGCGCTTTGTGGGCGAATATGCCACCCATGCGATGTTTGCCGACAACATGTTCGTGCCGCGGGTCGATGGCGCGACGCTGGTTGATGAGCGGCGCTGGACCATCCTGAACGTGCCGAGCTTTCGCTGTGATCCCGATCGCGATGGCACTGTCTCCGACCGCGCGGTAATTCTGGATTTTCGCAACCGCATGATTCTGGTGTTGGGCCGGGCTGACTACTGTGGTGTCAACAAGAAATCGGTTTTCACCGTGCTGAATTACCTGCTGCCTGCTGACGGCGACCTGCCCATGCACGCCTCGGCGAATATCGGCAAGCAGGGCGATTGTGCGGTGCTGTTCGGCTTGTCGGGAACCGGCAAAACCACATTGTCCGCTGACCCGCATCGTTTGCTGATTGGTGACGACGAGCACGCCTGGACCGGCGACGGCGTGTCGAACTTTGAAGGCGGCTGCTACGCCAAGCTGATCGACCTGAACAAAGAGGCCGAGCCAGTCATCGCGGCGGCCCTGTCCATGCCTGGTACTCTGATCGAAAATGTGCCGCCCTTGCCGGGTAAGCCCCTGGCGGACACTGATCCGCAGGAACTGGATCTGCATGACGGTTCGATTACCGAGAACACCCGGTTTTCCTATCCCCTGGATTGCAATCCCGGCGTTGCTGAAGGCGCCCGTGGTCCGCATCCGCGCACCATCGTATTTCTGACGGCGGATGCCTTTGGCGTGCTGCCTCCGGTTTCCATCCTGGATCACGACGAGTTGATTTATCACTTCGTATCCGGCTTCACCGCCAAGCTGGCCGGCACTGAAGTGGGCGTCACCGAGCCCAAGGCGGCTTTTTCAGCCTGTTTTGGTGCGCCATTCATGGCGCGCCCGCCGTCGGTGTATGCCAACCTTCTGGCTGACAAGGCCAAATATCAGCAGACCAATTGTGTGTTACTCAACACGGGCTGGAGTGGGGGTGGCTATGGCGAGGGCAAGCGCATCTCCATCAAATTGACCCGCGCCATGCTGGATGCCGCCCTGCGTGGCGATTTTCATGCCGACGCGATGGAATACAATCAGCACCCGACCTTTGGTCTGTATGTGCCCAAACAGTGCATCGGTGTGCCCGACGAACTGCTGGACCCACAGACCACTTGGCGTGACAAGGACGCCTATCGTCGGCAGGCCGAAACCCTGCGCGCGATGTTCGGCGAGAACTTCCAGAAGAACGGTTTCGCCGATCTGGGCATCCGCTCGGTGATGTAACAGTTGACGATGAAGGCCGGCAAATCTAAGATGCCGGCCCCATTTGCTGGCGTCTGGTTCCGGTCGCCAGTCAGCACGGGCGGTTAGCTCAGTGGTAGAGCACTGCTTTCACACGGCAGGGGTCACAAGTTCAAATCTTGTACCGCCCACCATGTAAGACAGCGGGTTGGTTCATGTCCGGGCCGACCCGTTTTGCGGCAGCGGTGTGGGCATGGGGCTGCGACGCCCCGCTCGCGCCGCTGGGATGCCGGAATTCCCCCTCCCGGCGCGTGGCGTGACCCACTCTCGACCGATCTCCGGGAGGGGCGGAGCCGGGGACTTACCGTCGCCCGGTCAGCTCTCGCCGGGGATGCTGGGTCCCGCGCCAGGTGCACGCGCGCT
>JBFIIN010000382.1:0-3794 GCA_041601225.1 Oceanococcus sp. | reverse complement strand
CCGGCGCGACTCCAACCGCCTGCAGCAGACGAATGGAGACCAGATTGCGCGAATTGATCAGCGCTTCACGAAGGCGCGTCGGGCCATAGAAGCGCCCGCTATAGTTCTCCGGACGCCAGGTATCTTCCAGCGACGGATCATCAAACACGATAGGCGCATCGTTGATGATGCTCGCGGTGGTAAAGCCTTGCTCGAGCGCGGCCGAGTACAGAAACGGCTTGAATGCCGAACCCGGCTGACGTCGCGCCTGAACCGCGCGGTTGAACTTGCTCGCAAAATAGTTGAATCCGCCCACCATGGCCTCGACCGCACCATCCTCCGGGTTCAGCGCCACGAAAGCGCCCTGGACGAGCGGTCGCTGCGCCAGCTCCCAGGCCTGACCCACGCGCCGAAAGCGCACGACATCACCGGGTCTCAGGCCCTCCGGCCCGACCGCAGCTGGCCAGGCGATTCCGCCCGGCTCCAGCGCGATCAGCTGACTGGCCTGCGAATAAACGCGCAAGGCCTGGGAATCGCGGGCCACGACCACGGCCGGAGCCAGCGGGCCGGCCGCACCAATGTCCGCCAGCAGCGGGTCCAGCAGCACCGCCAGCGCTTCAGAATCCAGGGCGGCCAGGTCGATCTCGTCGAGCTGCGCGAGATGACTTTCAGCCCCGCGCCAGGCATGCCGCTTGTCGTAATCAAGCAAGGCATTGTGCAAGCCCCGTTGCGCCGCCTGCTGGCGGACACTTTGCAGGGTCGTGTATACCTCCAGGCCTATGGTATAGGCATCGACTCCATACTGGCTGACGATCTGTGCGCGCACCTGCTCCGCGACATAGTGGGCCTCCACCTCGCTGGGAGTCACCCGCAGCCGCGCCGACAAGGGCTCTCGCAAACTGGCACGAAACTCGTCGCGGGAAATGAAGCCCAGCTCATGCATGCGCCGGAGCACATAGTTGCGCCGCAACTCCGCGCGTGGCGGGTCCGCGATCGGGTTGTAGGCCGATGGCGCCTTGGGCAGCCCGGCCACCATGGCGGTTTGCGCGAGACTCAGTTCGGCCAGCGGCTTGTCGTAATAGATCTGCGCGGCCGCGCCGACGCCATAGGCGCGGTTGCCCAGGTAAATCTTGTTGAGATAGAACTCGAGTATCTGCTGCTTGTCCAGCTCGCCCTCGATCTTCAGGGCCAGCAGGATCTCCTTGATCTTGCGCGTATACGTGCGCTCATTGCTGAGAAAGAAGTTTCGTGCCAGCTGCATGGTGATCGTACTGCCACCCTGCGCCTTCTCGCCGGTTAGCGCCAAAGCAATAGCCGCCCGGATCAAGCCCTGATAATCCACTCCGGGATGTTCGAAAAACCGGTCGTCTTCAGCCGCCAGAAACGCCTGGACCAGGCGCGGCGGAAATTGAGCGAACGCCAGGGGCTCGCGCCGCTCCGCTCCGAACTCGCCCATCAGCGCCCCGTCCCGGGTGAAAATTCGCAGGGGCTCCTGCAACTGAAGATCGCGCAATCCGTCAACGGATGGCAGATCCTGATTCAGCGTCCACACCACGTAGGCCGCACCGCCGCTGAGCACAAGCCCCATCAAGAAGACGACGAAAATCAGGTAGCGTAGAAATCGAAGCATGAATTTGGCCAGCAAGCGCGGGTGAATTGAGAGACAAATATTTCTGTTGCGAGTGCGATCAAGGGCTTGCGCCCGCAACTTAGTGTTGATTCCTTGTAACTGTGAGATATAGTAGCCCGTCAGGCGACCTCGCCCGGGCAACCGGCAGGTTTCGAACAAAATCAACGGGGCGCAGAGCATGGGAGCACTGGGCAATCTGTTCACCAAGCGTCAGACGCCGTTAATCGGGATCGATATCAGTGCCAGCAGCGTAAAGGTACTGGAATTGGCCCGCAAAGGAGATGGTTATCAGGTGACCGCCTTCGCGACGGAACCGATGCCACCGAACGCGATCGTCGACCGGAATGTAGCCGAGCCAGAGATCGTGGCCCAGGCCATCGCCAGAGCCGTAAAGCGCGCGGGCACGCGGACCAAGGCCACCTGCGTAGCTGTGTCCGGCTCTTCGGTCATCACCAAGACCATCCAGATGCCTGCTTCCCTGCGGGAAGCGGAAATGGAAGACCAGATCAAGCTCGAGGCTGATCAGCACATTCCGTACCCCGTCGAGGAGGTCAACCTCGATTTCGAGATCATCCGCAGGCCCACCGAGGGCGAAGACACCACCGATGTGCTGCTCGCAGCCTGTCGTTCGGAAACCGTCGAATCGCGAGTGAGCGCGGTCGAAATGGCCGGACTGGAGGCGGAGGTCGTCGATATCGAAGCCTTTGCCCTGGAGAACGCCTGCGAATTCCTGCGCCCACAGATGCCGGACCGAGGGGACAACAAGACGATCGCCCTGATCGACATTGGCGACACGTCCACCTCGGTCCTCATCCTGCATGACAATCGCACGGTCTATACGCGTGATCAGCAGTTCGGCGGGCGCCAGCTGACCGAAGACATCATGCGCCACTATGGCCTGTCGCTGGAGGAGGCGACCAAGGGCAAGAAGTTCGGAAATCTGCCCGAAGGCTACGAAACCGAGGTCCTGCCCTATTTTGTGGATGACCTCGCCCAGCAGATCGACCGGTCCTTGCAGTTCTTCTTCGCAAACTCGCCGAAGTTCGACTCCATAGACCAGCTCATCCTCGCGGGAGGTTCGGCCGCCATCCCGCGCCTGGACGCGATGGTGCAGGAAAAGCTGCGCGTGCCGACCGTGGTCGCAGAGCCCTTCACCAAGATGTCCGTCGCGCGCGGCGCCAAACCCAAGCAATTGCTGCAGGAGCAGACCGGAATGCTGGTGGCCTGCGGCCTGGCCATGAGGGCGCTCGACTAATGGCACGGATCAATCTTCTCGACTGGCGTCAGGCGCGGCGCGAGCAACGCCAGAAGCAGTTCTTTACCGGGCTGGGCGGCGCATTTGGCATCGCCTGCGCAATCGTGTTTCTGATCCTGCTCCAGGTCAACGGCCACATCGAGTTTCAGAGGGAGAGAAACGCGCTGCTCAAGCGCGAGATCGCCCAGATCGAAAAACAGATCAAAGAAATCGAAACCCTGGAAAAACTCAAATCGGATTTGCTGTCACGCATGCAAGTCATTGAAACGCTTCAGCAAAGCCGGTCCGAAATGGTCCATTTCTTTGACGACCTGGTTTCGACCATTCCTGACGGCGTCTACCTCACGTCGATCGACCGCAAGGGCAACAAGACGAAGATCGACGGCATAGCCGAGTCGAATGGCCGGATTTCGACCTACATACGCAATCTTGACAGCTCGCCATGGTTCCACGACCCGCGCCTGGTGGTCATCAAAACGGACCCGAAATCCCGACAACGTCAGAGTACGTTTTCACTTGAAGTCAACGCCGGCGCTGGCAAGAAGCGGGCTAATGATGACGAAGAGGTGTTTGAATGAACGCCCAGGAAATCCTGAACGAACTTCAGGGCCTCGACGCCAACAATGTCGGATCGTGGCCGATGTACGTCTATGTCAGCGCGTGCATATTGCTGTTCTGCCTGGCGATCGGCGGCGGCTACTATCAATTCGTCATTCCGAAGCTCGAACTGCTTGAACGGTCGCAGGCGGAAGAGAAGATTTTGCGCACGGATTTCGAAAAGAAGCAGAAGAAAGTCGCCAGCCTGGATGCCTACCGCAAGCAGCTGGCCGAAATGGAAAAGTCATTCGCGGGCATGTTGCGCCAGCTACCCTCCAAAACCGAGGTGGCCAACCTGCTCAACGACATCTCGCAGACCCGGGTGGCCAGCGG
>JBFIIN010000381.1:0-3805 GCA_041601225.1 Oceanococcus sp. | reverse complement strand
GCGTGACGGCCAGCAAATCCGGTTCGGCCAATTCGAAACCAACTAAGAGCGAGTATTACTGCATGTGTCCCTCAGAGCCCGTGCCCAATGCGTCACGCGGCCTCATCATCCCGATCGGCGGCGCCGAGGAAAAGCTGCGCGATCCCGATATATTGAACCGCTTTGTGGCCCTGTGCGGTGGCGAGCAGGCGCGCCTGTCGATCATCCCCACGGCCTCCGAGCTGGAAGATACCGGCCAGGTCTATGTCGATTTGTTCCGGCGTTTGGGCGTCAAGGATGTCGAGGCGCTGGATATCGCCAACCGCAATGATTGCGCCAAGCCTGAGGTCCTGGAGCGCCTGGCGTATTCCGATGGCGTGTTCATGACCGGGGGCAATCAGTTGCGCCTGTCCACGACCCTGGGCGGCACCCCGGTGGCGCAGGCGATTCGGCGTGGCAATGCGCGCGGCCTGCATGTGGCGGGCACGTCGGCCGGCGCGGCCTTTATGCCGGAGCACATGATTGCCGGCGGCTACGAAGGCAGTACGCCCAGTCCCGACAAGGTGACCCTGGCCCCCGGCCTGGGGCTGACCAACAATTTCGTCATCGATCAGCATTTTCGTCAGCGCGACCGGCTCGGGCGCCTGTTGACCGCGCTGGCCTACAATCCCTTCGCGGTGGGTATCGGCCTGGATGAGGATACCGCGGCCTTTATCCAGCCGGGTGATTCCCTGGAAGTGGTCGGCAGCGGCGGGATTACCATTGTCGATCCGGCCGAATTGAGTCATTCGTCCATGGCTGTGGCGCGGCGTAACGAACCGGTAAGCCTGATCGGCGTGCGCCTGCACATCCTGGTGAGCGGCGGGCGCTTTGATATTTCCACCCGTCAGGCAAGCCCGGCATAGATCCAGGCGGGCCGACAGCGGCAACAGGGGAAAACGCTGTGAAAATAGTCAGCAAAAACGTATATGTCGGGCCAAATCTGTATGCCCGGTTTCCGGTCATCCGCTATGTCCTGGACCTCGGCGAAGTCGAGCAGTGGCCCAGCGTGCGTTTGGGCCCGGCCTTCATCGACCCCTTGCTCGACGCCCTGCCGGGACTACACGAGCATGGCTGTTCCTATCGCGAGCCGGGCGGCTTTGTGCGCCGCCTGCGCGAGGATGAAGGGACCTGGCTGGGCCACATTCTGGAGCACGTGGCCATTGAGTTGCAGTCGGTGGCCGGCTTCCCTGTGAGCTTTGGCCGCACCCGCTCGGTGGCGGGGCAGGCCGGGCGTTACAACGTGGTCTTCGAATACCAGGATGCTGATGTGGGCCTGGCTGCGGGCCGCCTGGCGCTGGAGTTGCTGAGTCATCTGCTACCGGCCGAGTTGCGGACGGCCGGTGCGGCGGGTGCTGACTGGAATTTCGCCGAGCAACGAGACCTGTTTATCCGCGGCGCGCAGCGGCGCGCGCTGGGGCCCAGCACGGCGTCCCTGGTTCATGCGGCCGAGGCGCGCGGAATTCCCTGGTTGCGACTCAACCAATACAGTCTGGTGCAGTTCGGGCACGGCCGCTTTCAGCAACGCATTCAGGCCACGACCACTTCGGCGACCAGCAACATTGCGGTCGAGCTGGCCGGCGACAAGGAAGAAACCAATGCCATCCTGCGTGATCTGGGCCTGCCGGTGCCCGATCAGCGCATCGTCCACAGCGCCGAGCAGGCGCAAAGCGCCGCCCAGCGGATCGGTTTGCCGGTGGTCATCAAGCCCTTGAACGCCAATCACGGCCGCGGGGTGTCGATCAAGCTGCGTACGCCGGAGGAGATTTCCACCGGCTTTGACAAGGCGCGCGAGCACGGACGCAGCGTGCTGGTGGAAAGCTTTCTGGAGGGCTTTGATCATCGCCTGCTCGTGGTCAACGGCAAGCTGGTGGCCGCGGCAAAGCGAGTGCCCGGGCACGTGG
Source organism: Oceanococcus sp. (assembly GCA_041601225.1). Taxonomy (GTDB): domain Bacteria; phylum Pseudomonadota; class Gammaproteobacteria; order Nevskiales; family Oceanococcaceae; genus JBFIIN01. Next base: position 1,883 of record JBFIIN010000381.1, on the reverse strand, counting down.
TCGGCGATGGTTGCAGCAGCATCGAGGCCCTGGTCGAGCAGATCAATGCCGATCCGCGGCGAGGCGTCGGGCACGAGAAGGTGCTGACCCGTCTGGAGTTCGATCATCAGGCCGAGCGTCTGCTGGAAGCCCTGGGCTACGACCGCACCACGATTCCGGCCCAGGGCGAGATTGTGTACTTGCGAACCACGGCGAATCTGTCGACCGGCGGCACGGCCATAGACGTCACCGACATCATGCATCCCGACAATCGCGAGATGGCTGAGCGCACGATCAAGGCGATCGGCCTGGACGTGGGCGGGGTGGATTTCCTGACCCACGATATCAGCAAGTCCTGGCAGGAAAGTGGCGGGGGCATATGCGAGGTGAATGCGGGGCCGGGATTTCGCATGCATGTGGCTCCTAGCGAAGGTACGCCGCGCGATGTTGCCGGTCCGGTGCTGGATATGTTATTCCCGCCCGGGGCCCCCAGCCGGATACCGATCGCGGCCATCACCGGCACCAACGGAAAGACCACGACCAGCCGGATGCTGGCGCATATCCTCAAGCTCAAGGGTCATATCGTCGGACTGACCTCCACCGATGGCGTCTATGTGGATGGCCGCCTGACCGTGCCCGGTGATATGACCGGGCCGACCGCAGCCCGCATCGTGCTGCGCGATCCGGGGGTCGACGCCGCGGTGATGGAAACCGCTCGCGGCGGGCTGCTCCGCGCCGGAATGGGCTACACCCATTGCGACGTGGCGGCTTGCCTCAATGTGACCGCCGATCATCTGGGACTCAAAGGCATTGACACGGTGGAGCAGCTGGCTGAAATCAAACGGGTGCCGATTGAAGCCGCCCGCGACGCGGTCGTGCTCAACGCCGATGATCCGTTGTGCCTGCAGATGGCCGACTATACGGATGCCAGGCGGGTCTGTTACGTGACGATGGATCCGGGCCATGCTCTGGTCAAGGAGCATATCCGCGCCGGCGGACAGGCCTGTGTGCTGGAGCAGGGCATGAACGGCCATATGATCACGATTTATGACAAGGAGGGTCACACGCCCCTGCTCTGGACCCACTTGATTCCGGCCACCATCGAGGGGCGGGCGATGCACAACGTCCAGAACGCCATGTTTGCCGCGGCTCTGGCGTATAACATGGAGGTGGATCTGGAGAACATCCGCCATGGCCTGCGCACGTTCATGACCAGCTACTTCCAGGCGCCGGGGCGGATGAATATCTATGATGAGCATCCCTTCAAGGTGATTCTGGACTACGCCCACAATCCGGCCGCGGTCAAGGCCATGTGTGATCTGGTGGACCGGATGGTGCCTGCGGGACGGCGGATCGTGGTGCTGTCGGCGCCGGGCGATCGGCGTGACGAAGACATTCAGGAGATTGCCCGGCTTACCGCGGGTCATTTTGAACATTACATCTGTCGCCGCGATGACAATCCACGCGGGCGCAGCCCGGACGAAGTGCCTACCTTGTTGAAGAACAGCCTGCTGGCGGCTGGTGTCGAGCCTGGACAAATCGAGATCATTGCCGATGAGCAGGAGGCCGTGTCCGCGGCCCTGCGGCAGGCCGTTCCAGGTGATCTGTTGCTGATTCTGGCCGATGCGATCAGCCGCTGCTGGAAGCAGATCATTTATTTCAACGCCGGAGCCAGGGCCGATGCGCCGGCGGCCAACTCCGGAGCGAATTTCGAACTACCCCAGCTCGGCGGCTTCCAGCTGGATGAGGGTGTGGGGATCGTGCGCGATGAGCGTGGGGTGCGGATCGCCCGCGAAGAGGGCGACTAGGCCGTCATGGAACTGCTGGACATCCGTCGGCTGACCGGGGCCAACGTGATCTGGGAGCGGCCAGGCGCGGTGCTGGACCTGCGATGTTCCACGCGC
>JBFIIN010000380.1:0-3820 GCA_041601225.1 Oceanococcus sp. | reverse complement strand
TGCGACGTGTACTTCTACGATCTCGCGCACCGCCTGGGGATCGATCATATCCACGCGTTTCTGGCCAAATTCGGCCTGGGTGAGAGTACCGGCCTGGATCTGCCTGGCGAAGGCTCCGGCCTGCTGCCCTCCCGAGAGTGGAAACGCGCCACGCGCAATGAATCCTGGTTTCCCGGCGAAACGGTCAATGTCGGCATCGGCCAGGGTTTTCTGGGCACGACTCCGATGCAGCTGGCCCAGATCACCGCCCGGCTCGCACTCAGGGGGCGTGGCTACCGGCCGCATTTGCTGCGGGCTACACGGGACGCGCTGAAGGGCACCACCGAAGCGCGCAAGTCACAGCAGCTTGAGCCCGTCAGCCTGAGGGCCCCTTCCGATTGGGCGGCCGTACATCAGGCCATGGTCGCGGTGGTTCATGCTGCCTACGGAACCGCGCGGCGCGTAGGACTGGACAGCGGATTTGAAATCGCCGGCAAAACGGGGACCGCCCAGGTTTCCGGACTCAGCCAGGAAGACGACGAAGCACCGCAGCTGGAAGACGTGCCCGAGCAACTGCGCGACCACAGCCTGTTCATCGCCTATGCACCTGCCGATGCCCCACGGGTCGCCGTTGCGGTTATCGTTGAACATAGCGGCAGCGGCAGCGCAGTGGCTGCGCCCATCGCGCGGCGAATTCTCGACCTTGCGCTGAGGACACCCGATGTTTGAGTCACCGACGGCCAGCTCCAGCGGCAATGCCTCGATCTTCACCCGGCTGCACCTGGACGGCACGCTGCTACTGCTGCTGATCACGGTCGCCGGCCTGGGCCTGCTGACCCTTTATAGTGCCTCGGGCGAAAGCTTGCCGACGGTGATCGCTCAGGCTCAGCGCATGGCCCTGGGCCTGGCCGCGATGGTCATCATCGCGCAGTGCCCACCCGAATGGTTTCGCACCCTGGCGCCCTGGGCCTTCCTGGCCGGTACGGCCATGCTGGTCGCCGTGCCCGTCCTGGGAGAGTCGTCCAAGGGCGCGCAGCGCTGGCTGGATCTTGGCGTGGTCCGCTTTCAGCCCGCGGAGATCATGAAATTCGCGGTGCCGCTGACTCTGGCTGCCTTCTTGCACAACCGCGCCCTGCCACCCCGATTCCTGCACGTGCTGGTTTGCGCCGCGCTGCTCGGCATACCCACCGTGCTGATCGCTCGCCAGCCGGACCTCGGCACTTCGCTACTGGTCGCCTGTGCCGGGGCATTCGCGCTGTACTTCGCCGGCTTGCGCTGGCGCTGGATCTTTGGCCTGGCCGGTCTGGCTGCCGCCGCGGCGCCGCTGCTCTGGTTCAACATGCATGCCTATCAAAAGCAGCGCGTGCTGACGCTGCTGAACCCGGCCAGTGATCCGATCGGCGCCGGCTATCACATCACCCAGTCCAAAATTGCCATCGGTTCCGGCGGCTGGTTCGGCAAGGGCTGGCTCAAGGGCACCCAGGCGCGACTCGATTTTCTTCCGGAAGCCAACACCGACTTTATTTTCGCAGTTTACGCCGAGGAAGCCGGCCTGGCCGGCGTACTGCTGCTGCTCAGCCTCTATGTGCTGATTGTGGCCCGCGGGCTGTTCATTGCGGTCCGCGGGCAGGACACTTTCGCACGGCTGGTCGTCGGCAGCCTGAGCCTGACCTTCTTTGTCTATGTATTCGTGAATATCGGCATGGTTGCCGGCCTGCTGCCAGTGGTCGGCGTGCCGCTGCCGCTGATGAGCTTCGGCGGCACCTCCATGGTCACCCTGCTGGCCAGCTTTGGTTTGATCATGTCCATTCATACCCATCGCCGCCTGCTGGCAACGTGAACGTGATGCATAGACTTCTGATGGGGTTTGCCATCCTGCTGCTGAGCTGTGGCTGGGCGCACGCAGATTATTCCCAGCACCCCAAGGCAGAGCAGCTGGTGCAGGAACTGACCGGGCAGGCGGGCTACACCCGCACCGAATTGCTGGCCTTGTTGCGCAGCGCGAAGAAGAACGAAAAACTGATCGAGGCCGAGCAAACAGCGCCCGAGAAGACCCTGATCTGGTCGGAGTACCAAGCCATTTTCCTACAGGACTGGCGGATTCGCGACGGCGTCCAGTTCATTCGCGACCACGCCGAGCCCTTTGCACGCGCGCAGCGACAATTCGGGGTGCCACCGCAGATCATCGCCGCGATCATCGGCGTGGAAACCCGCTTTGGTGGATACACTGGCACCCACCGGGTGCTGGACTCGCTTGCCACGCAGGGTTTTGATCACCCCACCCGTGCGGACTTCTTCTATGCCGAACTCAAGGCGTTCTTGCTGGCCTGTCGGGAATTCGACCTCGATCCCTACACCGTCCAGGGTTCCTACGCCGGCGCCATGGGTCTGCCACAGTTCATGCCCAGCAATTATCGCCGGCTGGCCCTGGATTTTGACGACAATGGCGTCACGGATCTGTGGAGCGTCAGCGACGCGGTCGGCAGTGCGGCAAATTATCTGGTGAACTTTCGCGGCGCCAACAGCGGCTGGCAGGCCGGCTCGCCGGTCGCGACTCCGGCCCAAACTGGCAGCCTGCCGCCCGGCCTGAACATCACCGCAAAAACTGCCCGCTACACCTACCCAGAACTGCGCGACCTGGGCGTCACGGTCCCGCGCAACCCTCCACCGCCGAGCTATCCGGTCGGCCTGATCGCCCTGGACACCGGCGCCAAACCCCAGTTGTGGCTGACGTTTCAAAATTTCTACAGCCTTCATTCGTACAATCCGCGCAATTTTTACGCCATGGCCGTATTCCAACTCAGCGAGGCGATTGCCGCTGCGCTGCGCAGCGGGGCCGCGAGCGAATGATCCGTTGCCTGCTGCTGTCGATTCTGCTGCTGCCAGCCTGTGCTCACCGGGTCATCCAGGACAGCGCCCCCGCGCGCCCCGCCGTGGACCCCTGGAGCATCCCCGAGCCGGTGCCCAGAATTGAGCAGCGTAGCCGCTACGGCAACCCCGAGCGTTACGAAGTGGCCGGGCAAAGCTATCGGGTGCGGGCCAGTTCTGAAGGCTATCGCGAGCGCGGTCGCGCCTCGTGGTATGGCACGAAATTTCATGGCCGGCGGACATCCAGCGGCGAGCCCTATGACATGTACGGTCTGACCGCCGCTCATCGCAGCCTGCCGCTGCCCACCTATGTCCGGGTCACCAACCTTGAGAACGGGCGCTCGCTCATCGTGCGGGTCAATGATCGTGGACCTTTCCATCCCAACCGGATTCTGGACCTGTCCTATTCCGCAGCCATTCGCCTGGGAGTCTACGAGCGCGGCTCAGCGCCGGTTGAAGTCGTCGCGCTCACCAGCCCAAGCGCGGCGCCGGAGAACCCAAATGTCGCAAACACGGGGCCGCGCGCGGCGCACACGACGGCAAGGCAGGGTGCCGACCGCGGCCCGTATTTCCTCCAATTGGGCGCATTCCGTAACATGGACAACAAGAACGCTCTCGTGACGGAGCTTCGTCAACGCGGCTGGACCGATCTGGTCGAGCGCGAAACGACGGACACGCAAGGCTGGACGCTGCACCGCGTCCTGGTCGGCCCGTATCCCCGATTGACGACAGCCCAGGCTCAGGAAGCGCGCCTCAACCAAGCCGGCTACCAAACCATACTCGTGCCCGAATGACTTTTGCCCAGAAAATTCAAGTTCTTGCTGCTTCTTTGATCTGCGCCGGCTCTGGCCTGAATGCCGTCGCCGCCCCCCTGCCGATTCCGGAACCCCCGGATTTCGTCGCGTCCAGCTATATGCTCATGGACTATCACAGCGGCCAGATTTTGGCGGCGCACGACCCCGACAAACGGGTC
>JBFIIN010000379.1:0-3829 GCA_041601225.1 Oceanococcus sp. | reverse complement strand
GATCAACCGCATCGCCATCGCGGCAGGCTCGCCGCATACCACTTACGCCGCGATCCTGGCCTTCGCGAACGATCTCAGCGACGGTCAGATGGACGGGCGCACCGGTGATCAGCCGCTGGGCGAGCTCGCAGCGGCAAGCGCCGCGGTCGACATCAACGCCGCGATCACGCGCTTTCGCAATAACAATTTTCGGGCCTACGGCAACCTGACCCAGACCATAGATTTCGCCAGCCTCGCCCGCCCGACCCTGCCCGGAGCTCTTCCCAACCGGGCGCCCCGCGTCCAGGCGGACCAGTTTGCGGGCACGGCGGGCGAGGTGCTGGAGATTGCGCCGCCCGGGGTCCTGCACAATGACCTCGACCCGGACGGCGATGGACTCGTGGCGGTACTGCACAGCCCACCCACGCATGGCAGCATGATTCTCAACCCGGAAGGCGGTTTTCGCTACCAGGCCAACGGTGATGCGGAGATCAACGACTCGTTCAGCTACCGGGCCAGCGACGGGCTGCTCCGTTCACCGCCCGTAACGGTTACCCTGGCGTTACGCGACCTGCCCGAGCTGTCGATGGCCGACCTGGCCATTGCCGAAGGCGACCAAGGCCAGATGAGCGCCCCGGTCAGCGTCCATTTGTCGGCGCCGAGCGATCACGCGGTCAGGGTCGATTATCAGACCCGCGACGGTACGGCCACGGTCGCGGCCGGCGACTATCTGCCCAGCAGCGGTACGCTGGAGTTTGCGGCCGGCACAGTGGAAGCCCGGTTCGACATTGTTGTTCTGGGCGATACCGTGAACGAGGGCGACGAAAACTTCAATCTGCTACTCAGTGACGCGCAAGGCGCCGTGATCGCCAAGGCCAGCGCCCTGGTGACTATCGTTGATGACGACCCGAACCCCGCAAACCGGCAGCCGGTCGCCAACGACGACGTTTTCAGCCTGGACGAAGACAGTCTGACCACCGAACTCGATGTGCTCGCCAACGACGAACCGGTCGCGGGAACCGGGCTCCGCGTCAGCGCCGCAGGCCCCTCCGAGGTAGGCGGGGCTGTCGAAGCCTTCGATGAAGGAATCCGCTACCGGCCTCCGCCGGACTTCAACGGCAGCGATTCCTTCAGCTATAGCGTGTCGGACGGCGAAGGTTCGGCGACGGCCCAGGTCACCGTGATCGTCAACCCGGTCAACGACCCGCCCTTGGCTCGAGATGTCAGCTTCGTCGTGTCCTCAAATCAGAGTGCTGTGCAGCTGAACGTGCTGAGCAATTCCAGCAGCGGCCCGGACGCGGGCGAAACGCTCACCGTGAGCGAACTGGGCGTACCGGACCAGGGCGGCAGCGTGAGCATTGCGGCAAACGGCGCCCGGGTCGCTTATACCCCGGCCCCGGGATTTGTCGGCATCGAACATTTCGCATTTACGATCAGTGACGGCCATGGCGGCACGGCGAGCGCAACCGCGCTGGTCCAGGTCGTCGCGGCAGTCACGGTCAGTGTCGGAGACGTGAGCGTCCGCGAAGATGGGGCCAACAGCAAGCTGCTGCGCGCCAAACTGGACGGCGACCAGCCCGCCATACGGCCCCAGGCCGGGTTCACCGCGAACACCCTGGCCCGCAATGATGACGGCAGCACCCAGCTCGTGCCGATGGGCTTTGCGATCAATTTTTTTGGCCTGGAGTTCACGGAGCTGTTCGTCAACAATAACGGCAATGTGACCTTTGACAGCCGGCTGAGCACGTTCACGCCCTTTGATCTGACCAATACGGCACGCAAAATCATCGCGCCTTTTTTTGCGGATGTGGATACCCGTCGGCATGGCCAGGCGGTGACCTACGGCATGGACAGCATTGGTGGCCGGGCGGCTTTCGGGGTGAACTGGCTAAGCGTTGATTATTACAGCAGCAGCACCGCACATGGCGACCAGCTTAACGACTTCCAGCTGGTCATTGTCGATCGCGCGGACATCGCCAACGGCGATGTGGATCTGGAATTCAATTACGGGCAGATCCGCTGGGAAACCGGCAATGCCAGCGGCGGCAGCAATGGCCTGGGCGGCGCTTCGGCGCGTGTCGGCTTCGCCAACGGTACGCTGGAACCCGGCACCTTCTTCGAATTGCCGGGTTCCGCGGTGAATGGCGCATTCCTGGACAGCAATACCGAAAGCGGGTTGATCCACGCCAGCCGCAATGCCGCAGTGGCGGGGCGCTATGTTTTCGAGGTGCGCGGCGGCCGCATCAATGTCGGAACGCAGGCTGACTTTCCGGTTACGCTGAGCCATTCCAACGGGCTGCGGGTCACCGTCCCATTCCGCACCAGCGACGACACCGCGCTGGCGGAAATCGACTATCAGATCAGCACCGGCACGCTGGTGTTTGAGCCTGGGGAGACCGCGCAGATCGTCAGCGTCCCCATCCTCAACGACGCCGAAGTTGAACCCGACGAAACATTCATGCTGACTCTCGAAAATCCTCAAGGCGCCGTGTTGGCTCGGGCCACGGGCGTAGGCACGATTATTGACGATGATCGTGACCGCCAGGACAGCGACGGTGATGGCCTGTCAGACTTCGCCGAGCTCAACAACCACGGCACTGATCCACACGACGCCGACAGCGACGATGATGGCCTGAGTGATGGTGACGAAGTGCGGACTCACGGCACGGATCCGAACAATACCGACAGCGACGGTGACGGTCTCAGCGATGGCGACGAGGTTCTGGTGCATGGCACAGATCCTGCCCGAGCGGATTCCGATGAAGATGGGCTCGACGATCACGCGGAGCTGACCCATGGCACGGACCCGCGGAACGCTGATACTGATGCGGATGGCCTGAACGATGCCGACGAACTGGCAATTTACGGCACGGATCCACTCAATCCGGACAGCGACGAGGATGGCCTCAGCGATGGTTCTGAAATCCATGAGCACATGACCGACCCCCTCAACCGCGACACCGACGGCGACACCTTTGAGGACGGCGCCGAGATCAATGCGGGCTCGAATCCGAATGATCCGCTGAGTACACCTTTATTGCCGCTCATGCATTAATTGGCAAGCCTCGCGTCAACCAGAGCAAAAAAAGGCCACCCGCAGGTGGCCTTTGTTGCCTCTGGCGTCTCACTTCTTCTCTGCGACTCCCCGTCGCCCTTCTCCCCCAGTCGGCGCATGTGCGCGCCTCGTGCCCCGACCACCGCACAGTGGTCAGATTCCCCCAGCCAATCTGAATTTGTCTGGTCACGGACTACAGCCTAAGAAAAATCGTGCGGTTCGGCTAGCAAGCCAAGAGTCAGAGTCCCGGGGCCAAGGTTGACGCCGCCAGTGACGCTCATCACCGAGATCATCAGTTCCACCCCGGTTTCGCGGCAGGCGCTCTGCAGTTCACCAAAGCCGACCATCGCATCCAGGGCTTCCAGTTCACCGGCATAGCTGACACAGACATAGGGCGCCAGCAGACCTTTCCTTACGCGCGCACTGGCATAGCCAAACAGCCTTGTAACCGCTTCATTGAAGCCCCGCACCTTGGCCACCGGCCGGGTTTCGTCATCGTAACCGCATAATATCGGCTTGATATCCAGCGCCGACCCCAGCGCCGCGCCAAACAGGCTGACGCTCCGATCTCCCTTTTTTCGCGCCCGCGCCCGCACATAGTAGAGATCGGGAGGTATCGCATAAGCTCGCACGCAGGGAATCAGCTCCTCGACCCTCATGCGAATTTCGTTGGGAGACAATCCCTGTCCGATCAGGCGCACAGTTTCCGCCGCAAGCACACCCTGACCCGTAAACAAGGTTCCGGTATTAACCACGCGCAGCGCGAAGGGTCCCTCGGCGCCGGCCGCCTTACGG
>JBFIIN010000378.1:0-3830 GCA_041601225.1 Oceanococcus sp. | reverse complement strand
TACCGCCGCTGCCCCTCCAGATTGGCGGACGCGAATCTGAGCAGGCCGCGCAAAGGTCTGGGTAACGGTTCTTCATCTACCGCGTGCAGCAGGTTCTTGCAGGCCAGCGCGTGATTTCTGCCGTCGCGAAACAAGCTGGCGAGCAGGCTTTCCCGCAGCAGGCTCTGCACTGACTGGGTACGCAATGGTCCCGGTGCGCCGGACTGCAAAAGGGCGGCAACCGGACTGCGGCTCATGCCGGTTCCCGCCCGCCCTCGCCCGGGCCGAGCATGCCGGCCTGACCGGTCCAGTAGCCGTCGCAGCTTGCCAGGGTATTCAGGCCCAATTGGGGGCTCGCGCCCTCTTCGAGAGCGCGGGCCAGCGGTGCCAGGAGGCTTAACTGCTCAGCTTGGTGCAGGGACAGGCGCAGGACCGAAATACTGGTGTCGCGCAATTCCTGGAGGCGGCCGAGCAGATTCTGAACGCGCCCTGACTGGGTCTGGGTGCCATTGATCGTGAAGATGAGCTCGTCATCCTGAGTGTGGACCGGCAGCCCCTCCGGGTAGTCGATACAGCGGAATTGGCACTGGTCCTTGGGCAGGTTCAGGGCCCGGGCCGTGAAGCAGCGCGCGGAATAAGCCAGCGGCAAACGCCCGAACGCCCAAGCTTCAATCTCGAAGTCCTGTTCGCCGCTCAGCTCGCGGTAATGGGTCAGGATGTTGCGTATGTCTGTACCGGAAAGTTCCACAGGCGGTACCCAGCGGAACATGCCGCACTCACGCAGCAGCATCAGACTGTGACCGTTGTAGAGATTCAGAGTTGGGCCCGCGACAAACGGAATGCCCCACTCCTTCAGGGTCTCCACGGTCGCCATATCATTGGCCTCGATGCAGTAGTGGCTGTAGTCCAGAATTCTTTTCAGGCTCGACAGTTCGGATTCGGCCTCGACCAGGCTCAACGTTGATAGTACGACTTGCTTGCCGGCCGCCTGCAGCTTCTGAGCCGTATTGATCCAGTCTTCGAGCCGGTATTCGCATCGCTTGGAACAGACGGTTTCGCCGAGATAGATGATGTCCGCGGGTGATTCGGCGAGCAGGGCATAGAAGTTATCCAGCTGCTGCCGTGACCAGTGATAGAGCACCGGGCCAATCGCGATTCGCATGCCTTCGTCTCCCGTCAATGTCACGGTCTGTGACAGGCGCCTGAGGTCGTCTGCTGGCCTTCGGACAACTCCGCCAGTTGTCGCATCCAGTCGGTCCGCGCGCTGTAGCCCGCCGGGTCGGCGGCCAGACAATCCAGGGCCTGGCGCCAGACTTTGGTAATCCGCCGAGTATGGGACAGACCGCGTTGGGGGCTTTCCAGCTTGATGGCGGCAATCCCGGCTTTGTGTAGCTCGGGCAACAGTTCCATGGTACTCAGGCTGCTTGGTTCTTCCAGGGCGTGGAAAGTGGCATTAGCGACCCGAAAACGGCCTTTGCACAGGGTGGAATAGCCGGCCCGTTCATGCGAGGCAAAGCGATCGATCAATACCCCGTTGAGTCGGGAATCCAGGCTTGCGCTGGTCTGTTCCCAGCGCACCGCCGAGGCGGGAGAGCAGACGCCGCTTTGGTTGGGCGAGTGCCCGGTCAGATAGGAACTCAGGTGGCAGCGACCTTCGGCCATGGTGCATAGACCGCCGAAACCGAAGACCTCCAGCGGCGTGCTGGTGCAGCTGGCGAGATTCTTGACCTGGCTAAGAGACAACGCTCTGGGCAACGCCGCACGTCGGATATGGAAGTTTTTACGGTAGAACTTCAGGGCCTGGCGGCTGGTAGCGGAGGCCCGCACGGACAAGTGGAGCCGCGCGTCTGGAAAGTTCTCGTGGATCAATTGCATCATGCCGATGTCGGCCAGGATCAATGCATCGGCGCCGAGTTCCAGAGCGGTTTCGGCCGTTTCCAGCCAGCGCGGGAGTTGCTCCGGACGGGGGTAGGTGTTCAGGGCGACAAAGACCTTGCGCCCGGCTTGGTGGGCGTAGCTTATCCCTGACTGTGCGCTGTCCCGGTCAAAATTCGGGCCGGGGAAGGTCCGGGCATTGGTGTCGTTGCGAAAGGCGATGTAAATCGAGTCTGCGCCCGCATTGAGGGCTGCCTTCAGGGAGGGCAAATTGCCGGCAGGGCAAACCAGTTCCATGGGGGGCACCTCAGTAGCTGTCGTGATGAGCGGCCGGCTTTGCGGCCCGCTCGGAGCAGTCTAGGGTCCGGAATGGTAGCTGGCTTCACTTAAGTCAAGGACGCCGCGCCGGTGACCTAACAGAGGCGCGCAAACGTGCGCTACAGCTGGACCAGCGCCCCAGCTTTCCCCAGGCCTTTCAGGTCCGCGCTGCCGAATCCTTGGCGCGGTGCGTCCGTGACCTGCAGGACTTTGCCGCACTCGTGGAACAGCGCTGCGACTTGCTGCGTACGGAGGCTGTCGGTTGACCCGAATTGCGCGCTGACCCAATGGTGTTGGCGGTCGCTCCACGCCGACGGAGCGGCGCAGCGAGGAGAGCCCCAGCGGCGCCAGTCTGACCTTGCTGGGCAAGCTCTTGGGGGCCACCCGCCGTATCGCCGGGGCGCTGGACTGCGACGCCATCGCCGAGCTGTACGAGCTGGATGAATTCTCAGCTATCTGAAGGAGCCGCACTGACCGCGCAGCCCTAGCGGCACGGGCGGAGCTGCCACGCCTGGCGCAGGCGCAGCACGCGCGGATCTGCCGTAGCAAGGCGACGGACGGCTTTAATCAGCGCTTGATCCCCTTGTCCCTGAGCATTCAGGCCAGTCAATGCGCGGCTATCTCGAGACCACCTGCTCCCCATCCACTCCGTCGCGGCGAGCTTTGCCATTGGCGCTTCGGATGCGGCCCAAGATCACCGCAGGCGTGCCTGAACATTCAATGGACGGCGTCAGGGGGGCATCAGTTGATGGGCTTGTTCGTCCCTGAGGCCCGGCTTGCTCATGCCGGGTCTTGCTGGGGTTATTGATATACATCAAGAGGCCTTCCTCCACCAGCGGCGAAGCTTGCGGCGTTCAATTCAGATTCCGCAGTTCAAATATGGCCACACATCGCCGCAAGCAATATCAAGTCCTGGCGCTAAGCACTCTGGCTTTCGCCGCCAATTTCGCCGTCTGGACGGTGTTCGCGGTGATTGGCGTCAGGATCAAAGCGGAACTCGGGCTTAACGAAACGCAGTTCGGCATTTTGGTGGCGACACCGATACTCACGGGGTCCCTGACCCGTCTGCCGCTGGGGATACTGACCGATCGGTATGGCGGTCGAATCGTCTTCCTATGCCAGATGCTCCTGACTGCGGCGGCGACTTTCGGTCTCGCATTTGCCACGGCGTATTGGCATTTTCTGGCGACCGGCCTGTGTGTTGGTCTGGCGGGTGGCTCCTTTGCAATCGGTATCGCCTACACCGCGGCCTGGTTTGAAAAAGAGCGGCAAGGCACTGCGATGGGCATCTTCGGGGCCGGTAATGCCGGTGCGGCCATAACCAATCTGGCCGCGCCGATCATCCTGGTGGCCTATGGCTGGCAGATGGTTCCCAAGGTATATGCCGTCGCGCTGGTCACGATTGCGGTGCTGTTCTGGCTGTTTAGTTACGATGACCCGGCGCATGCCCGGCGGCGTGCCTCCGGTGGCCACCTCGCTCTGGCAGACCAGTTGGCACCGCTCAAGAATCTGCAAGTCTGGCGCTTTGGCTTGTACTACTTCTTCGTGTTTGGCGGCTTTGTGGCGCTGGCCTTGTGGCTGCCCAAATACTACGTCACGGAATACGACTTCGATCTCAAGCTCGCGTCCTTCATGACCCTGTTATTCACCCTGCCGTC
>JBFIIN010000377.1:0-3841 GCA_041601225.1 Oceanococcus sp. | reverse complement strand
GGGCGGCGTGATCAGCACAATTTTCAGATAAGTAATGATCGGCCAATGCCACAGGTACAGGGAGTATGAGATCAGCCCCACAAACACCAGCGGACGCAAGCTCAAAAAATTGAACACCCAGGTCTTTCCCCCCGCACCGGCATAAAGGACCAGCGCGGTTCCAAAAGTGGGCAGGATCGCTGCCACGCCCGGCGTCACCCGCTCGGGGCTGAAACCCAAAATGCCAACGGCGATCATCAGCGCGCCCAGCGAAGCGCACAATTCGCGTCGGCCACGCTGGGTCGGTGCAGGCAGGACTCCCAGGGCCAGAAAACTACCGGTCAGGAGTTCCCAGGCGCGCGCCGGCAGCAGATAAAAAGCCGCCGAGGGCTCGTATTTCGTGAGATACAGACACAGCGCGAGGGACAGCGCGGCCAGCGGGATGAGCCATCTCGCGTAGCGCCGGGCGCCGACGCGGGCAATCAGCATCAGCAGCAGCGGAAAAAAGATGTAAAACTGCTCTTCAACCGCCAAAGACCAGGTGTGCAGCAGCGGCTTGAGCTCGGCCGCGCGCTCGAAGTACCCCGATTCCAGATAGAACAAAATGTTTGACGAAAACAGCGCCGACGCTACGGCGCTTTGTCCCAAATCTCTGACCGCCGCCGGGCTCAGCAAGAAATAGCCGACCAGCAGGCAGACGGCCTGCACGACAACCAGCGCCGGAAGTATGCGGCGAAACCGGCGCTCGTAAAATCGGGCGACCGAGAACTCGCCCACGGCAAGCTCGCGGACAATGATGTTGGTGATCAGATATCCGGAGATGACAAAAAAGATGTCGACACCCAGATATCCGCCGCCAAGAATATCGAGCCCATAATGGAAGAACACAACGGCCAGTACTGCGACGGCTCGCAGGCCATCAATGTCAGAGCGATAGGATGCCGCTACCATCTACATTCTCGAATTGCGTTTACGGCAACGCAGGGAATTTACGTTCCATGAGTCTCGAGCCGTTAGACTAGCTCAGGACCCGGCTCGCAATCGAATAATTCCGAATCAAATCATGGTCCGGGGCCTGGAATACCCACCCAACATATTACCAGCGGCACCACGGCGCCGTGATCGTGGTCACTTCGCTTGCTGTGGCCGCACTGGTACGCCCTACCCGAATGTATTCACCCGGATCCTGTGCGCCCCACCTTGGCCCACAGGCTAACTGAGCTTGCCGCCGGACTGGTCATTGGTCTTCAACCCTGGGCTACTGCAGCTTGGGAGTCAAAAATTTTGCAGGGTTCGTACTGGACCCGAGCGACCCTCGAAGCGCTGAGCTAGTCGTTACTTGTTCCTGCGCAGCAGCCGTATCCCGCCCGCGCTGAAGGCCGGGGAGTAGGCGCCATCCAAATATGCGGAAATCTGGGTCAATGACGCATACATATTGTCCTGAACCTGCCCCGAATAGGGGTGCCGCTCTGGCCGTGAATCCGCAGCGCGCGCATCAATAATGTAGGTCGCCTTGGTGGCTTCCAGGGACGCGATCCAGCGTTGCTGCCATGCCTCGCGCGCCGCCGCCCGCACCGGAATGCTCAGACCGTCGTAATAAAGCAGCGGCAAATCCGGCGAAGCGCGGCCCAGCGCCAAGGGCACCAGCGCGGACACATCATCCAGGGCCACGACCTGGCCCGGACGGTCACGCAGGTAGCGGTAAACCTGATCGAGGTCAGCCAGCGACAGTTCCGGGAAATTCTGCTGACGAATTTGCAATGGAGCGAGCGCCGAATCGGCGAAATACGGTGATCTGTCCAAACCGGCGTCGCCAAGCAGACGATGACCCAGAAAGACCAGACTGAGTGCGACAAAGGCTGCGGCTATCGCGGCGCCCCAGCTGTCTGTCAGGCGCCCGCGCCAAACAAACAGGACCAGCACCAGTGCCGCGCCGCTGGCGAAAGTGACCTCGGTGTAGAACCGCCACACGCCAGTGCCGCACCACAAGGATGACAGGCTGGCGAAGATCAGTGCGAGGCGCAGCGCTGGAGTCAGCCGACGCCAGCGCAAGGCCAGAGTCAGGTACACCGCGTAATGGATACCCACCACCGGCAGGAACAGGATTTGGCCCGGATAAGGGGCAGTCAGGGCCGTCCAGGGCTGAATCGTGTAGGGCAGAAACAGCGTCAGCAGCAAACGCCAGGGGCTCTTGTACTGGGCCGCCCATTCCAGCGGCAGGGCATAGGTGCTTTGCCAATAACTCAGCAGCCGGTCCGGGCCGATGCACAGCAGCAAAAACAAGGCCTGAGCCAGCACATATGCACTGGCCATGCGCCAGATCAGCGGCCAGGCGCTGCGCCCGCTACTCAGCAACAAGGCCAGCCCATAAGCCGCCGGCCCGAGCACGCCGATGGTCTGATGGGCGTGGAAGGCGAAAGTAAACGCCACCGCGGCCAGGACCGTGCGCAGACCCAGCGACGGACGCGGGGCCTGCGCCGCGATGCCCCCCGCCAGCACCAGCACATAGGCCAGATGATGATGATAAAAGGCGCCGAATTGCACGCAAAACCAGGCCGCCGTGAACAGGGCCGCGAGCGCCGCGTGGTGGCGACTGGAGGTAACTTGCCAGACGAACACGGCGATCAAAGCCGTTGCGGCGAGATTGAGCAGCATGCTGGCCAGCAACACGGCCCAGCCGCCGCTGGGCGTGATCAGCATGAAGCCAGCCATCAGCCAGCCCGACACCGGCCCGTAGGGAACTTCAAAATCCAGGTACACCTGCTGACCGGCGACGGCGCGCAGACCCGCCTCCCAGGAATACAGGCCATCCAGATAGAGCCCGTACATGGTCGCCAGGGCCTGCAAACCCAGCGCGAGCGCCAGCGCGGTCCATAGCAGGACCTGGTCGCGATTCATCGTGGGCGCGCCCGCAACTTGAGCTTGCCCCAGCCGATCTCGCGCTGCTGCGGTTCAAAGCGCTGCTCAAGCAAAGACAAGATCAGCGGCGCTGCATCCAGCCACGGGAAATAGGTGTCGGCTTCCAGCGCGGTCATGGTCGCAAAAGCATCGAACTTGGGCACCAGGCGACGCAAGGGCGGCCACTCCGTCAGCCAATGCACGGCCAGCAGGAAGGGCGTGCGCCAGGGCTCAACGACCAGGAGCTGACCCTCCGGGCGCAGGACCCGCGCCAGCTCATCCAATGCGGCGGCCCAGTCACGCTGCGGCAAGTGATGCAGGCCGCCCTGGACGGTGACGATGTCGAAGCTGTCCGTGGCAAAAGGCAGCTGGCACACGTTGGCATTGGTCACCGCGCGCGGTTCCGGAACCAGCTGCAATAAGGCCAGCGACAAATCCACGCCATGCACCTGGCTGAATCCCAGCTCGCGCCAGGCGGTCAGGCCGCTGCCGGCGCCACAACAGGCCTCCAGGACGCGCTGCTCGCGCGGCCAGGCATCGACCCCAAAGGCCCGCAGCCGCCCCAGGAACTTGCGGCGCTCAGCGGCCGGGCTTTCGAAGCGCCGGTAGGCGGCCTCCCACTGCGGCGCGGCGCTCATCGACTGAGATAGTCGACACGCCGGGCGACCAGCTTGAGGATTGATTCCAGCAATTTGGTCACCGCCAGAATCAGGGCCAGGTTGTACAGGGTCGCCATCAAGATAAACCGCGACCAGTGCGCGTGCACCGTACCTGTCGCCAGATATTCGGTGGCCGCCGGCAGGATCGGCCAGGTGCCAAGCGCCCAGAGCAGGAAGGGCAGCAACCAGAATCCGCGCATGCCGAACAGTGCGCCGAGCATGCCCCGATCCAGGGCGATGGGCTCGCGCCTGGCGAGTGCGGCGCGAGACAGGCTGCGGGCCAGATGCCCGGCGCACAGCAACAG
>JBFIIN010000376.1:0-3844 GCA_041601225.1 Oceanococcus sp. | reverse complement strand
GGGTCCAGGGCCCAAAAAGGGTCGAGGCACCCTCGTACTGCTGGCTGGCATATTCTTCGCGGGTGGTCAGATAGTTCACAAAATCATTGGCCAGGCCGGCGATAACGACGGTGTCGATGCCTGTGGCGGCCAGCTCATTCAGCAGCAATTTCCGGATACGCCGACCCGACATCGTGGTGACTTCCCAGGGCAGCCCGATCAGCGCCAGATTGCCGATGCGGAACAGCTGGAACGGCAGTACCGATACCCCGGAGCCCAGAAAAATAGGCTTTTCCGCCTGGCAGGAATAGTCAGCGCCTTCCAGGTCCTGGGTTCGCTCCCGATTGCAGAATGCGGCGCTGGAAATGAGGTGGGGCGGTACGCTCTCGGCGGGCCAGCTACCGGGAAAGCCGCGCAAGCTGGTAGTCAACAGAACTTCGGCGTCGGCGGCTGCCGCGGCGAGCAGGTCGGGGCTGGAATCGCAGCGTGCTCCTTCGGTGGTCGGGCCCGGGCCGTCCTCGGCGCCAGCGCCAAATGAGACGCCCAGGGCGCCGCTGCAGGTGCGCTTGAGATCCTCGTCCAGTTCCGGTGGATGGCGCAAGCTCTCCAGCACGGCGGGATCATCGATGGTTATCGCATCAATCTGTACCTGGGTGTAGCGAAAATCCACCGGGCCGCGAAGTGCGCGGCCACGGTTATAGAGTTCCAGCGCCTTGGCCAGCTGCTTGGTGCCGGAGATCGCGTTGGATTCCAGATCATCGGCGCCCCCGCCGCGGCGCGGGTCCGGATGAGGGTGTTCCTCGATGAACAGGTTGGGTGAGGCATCGCCTTCATTGGTCTGGGCAAAGGCAGCAACGAAGTTATCTGCCCCGGATGGCGCCTCGTAGTCCGTACCCATGATGCGCTCGAAGCCCAGCGAGGCGTAGCCCTTGTTGTCGCTGCTGACCGTGGTTCCGGTCGGCCCGACCACAGTGGGGTGAACGCCAAACCAGTTGATTATTCCCGCGGGCGAGCCGTCAGCTCGCCCCAGGGTCAACTGCACGAAGCGCTTGTCGGTTTGTATTTCTTCGCCACGGCTATTGAGAAACTCGCGCCGTTCAGTTTCCGGGTTCTGCAGAAATGCCGGTTTCGAGCGGTTGATATTGGTATTCAGGAGTTCGCCTATGGCCAACTGAATCGGGGCGGTTTCCGGGTGGCGCTGGAAATTCGCGTGGGCAGCGCGCACCGAGGCAATGAGCCCATTTGTGATGGCTTCGAAGGTGGTTGGGTCGAAGCCATAATGAAACAGGTTGCCGCCGTCATCATGGGAATAGCCGGCCGGTCCAGAGTGGGTGTGGGTGGCCGACAGCATGACATTCGCGGGGCCGTAGTGACTGTTCAGATCCGGATCGGCGGCGATGGCCTCAAGCACCGCGTGACGCAGGCTGTGCCAGATCAATCCCAGGTCCGCGGACACGAACAGAATGCGCTCGCCATTGCAGGGTGATTCGATAACGTAGGCGCGGGAATACTGACGGGTGTGCAGGCCGCTGAACACCTGCAGCGGATTCTCCCAGCCCATGCCAGAGGTGTTGGCGATCACCCCGGTGATATCGTGCAGTCCGCTGCCGACCCGAAATGAGGTATTGCCCGCGCAGAGGCCCACGGTGGAGCCGGCCGCGGGGGAGTCGACCTCCAGGCGGCCTGGTGCATCCAGTCCCGCGCCCACCGCAAGCAGAGGACTGTCAATGACGCATTGCGCCAGCTTGTTCGCGGCAGCCGACCCAAAGTCGCGGTCCGCCCTGCCAGGGGCCAGGGACGATTCCGGATTTCTGCCGCCTCCGCAGGCGACCAGTGCAGCGGCCAATGTCAGGGGCCCTGCGATTCGGATCAGATGGTCAATCATTGCGCGTGCGTCGTGAGGGGTGTCCAGGGAGTGTACACGCGGGCTTAGGGAGCCGGCGGCGCTGCTTTCGGCGGGATCCGGTTTCGAGCGCTCGACTCAGGTCGGTTCACGCCCCGCCATTCCCATCGGTGCAAATGACCGCTGCGACGATGGCGCGAGCGGTCCATTGTGAATTCGCAAGGTCCGCCCGCTGCGGCAGTTCGGGTATTCTTGATCGGGCCGCTGTGTAAGCTCAGGCGCCCCGACTGGGGGCGGGCTCGCGTCACGGCGGGCCGGACCTTCGCAACGGGTGGCGGTAGGTCCAATATCGAGGGTGTCATCATGAAACAGATTGTCTATGTGAGCGCCTTGGCCCCCGGTGTCGATGCATCGGTGGTGCCTGACATCGTTCGGGTCGCCGCCGCGAATAATTCGCGCATGCAGGTCAGCGGAATTCTGCTGTATATCAATGGCAGTTTTCTGCAGATTATCGAAGGCGAGGCAGCAACCCTGGACGCGTTATACGAGAAAATCTGCGCAGACTCGCGCCATGTCAAACAGATGAAATTGGGCGACTCACACATAGAGCACCGGCAGTTTCCGGACTGGTCGATGGCGCTGGCCGATGTCAGCAGCGCAGATCTGGACCGGATCGTGCGCCGCAATGATTTCTTCGCCAGGGGCCATTGCTTTACCGAGCTCGATGAAAGCCTGGCGCGCAGCGTGCTGGCCGAGTTCCGCTCGGGCATGTGGCGGATGAAGCTGCACTGAAGTGCCGCAAGCCAGCAGGCTCAGTGGTGGCGAGGGTTGCGGCAGCGACAGTCGGCTCGCCAATGTGGCCGGCGTCGCGGTGGACGGGTTGAGCACGCCGTAGTCGGCGCAGCTTGTCGTGCAGGCCCTCCGCGGAGGGAGTGGACTTGCGTGACCCCCACGCGATTGACGACACTGCGGGTTCATCCTGCCGCCGGAGGGGCGCACGATGCCGAACGCCATACGGGCACTGATTGTCGATGATGACGAGGACAGCCGGGTTCTGTTCTCGGCCATCCTTGAAGAGTTCGGTGCGGCGTCGGTGGAGCTGGCCAATTCCGGTCGGGCGGCGCTCAAGGTTCTGGCCAGCAACCCTGCGATCAACCTGATGCTGTGCGATCTGCGCATGCCGGACATGGACGGTGTGGCCTTGTTGCGCGAATTGCCGCCGACCGGAACCCTGCCGGCCATCGTGTTGATCAGTGGGGTGGAATCGGCGACGCTGGCCATCGCGGGGCGCGCGGGTCTCGCGCGCGGTTTAAATGTGCTCGGGACGGTGGCCAAACATGACGCCCTGAACCAGCTGTTGCCGCTGCTGGAGCATTGGCGGCACGCCGCCATGGAAGCGCCGGACGGTGGCGCGGCGCGGGTGGGCGCGGATGAGTTGCGCGAGGCTCTGGCCGGACGGCGAATGGGGATATCCGTGTTGCCGGTTATCAATCTGGCGACCGGCAAGCTGGCCGGTGTTGACGTGGCGCCGTACTGGCCCGAATCGGGCGTGGCGCGCTCTGATCCCGACTCCCTGCTCGCGACGGCCCAGCGGCATGATCTGCTTGATGAACTGGTGCTTGGTCTGCTGGACGTGGTCGCGGCCTGCCACAGCCGGTGGGAGGATGAGCAGCTGGACCCGCTCGTGTTTCTGCCGATATACGGGGCGCAGCTCACCAACGTGGCTTTTCCGGACCATGTGTTGAAACGCGTCGGTGCTCACTGGCTGCCGCCAGAACGTGTGGTTTTTCGCTTCAGCGCGGCAATGGCAGACACGAACAAGGTGGCCTGCCTGGACGTGATCAGCCGGTTGCGGGTGATGCGCATGCAACTTGCGCTGGAAACGGCGCAGCCGCCTACGGTGGACGACCTGCCCTTTCAGATGCTTTGGCTTGAGCCTCGGCTTGTCGCGGATCTCGCCAGCAATCCGGACTGCCGGACGCGGATCGCGGCGCTGGCAGGTCTGGCCCGTGCCCATGAGGC
>JBFIIN010000375.1:0-3844 GCA_041601225.1 Oceanococcus sp. | reverse complement strand
TGGGTGTGATGCACAAGGACATCAAGCCCGGAAATTTGCTGGTCGAGCTGCGCGGCGGTGAGCCTCGGTTGCTGCTCTGTGATTTCGGCAGCGGTACGGTCAAAAGCCGTGAGCGGCTGGATCAGACGGGCGTCACGGTCATGGGTTTCACCAAAACCGTGCACGCCGACCAGTCCACCAGTGGTACGCCGGCCTACATGGCGCCCGAGGTGCTCAAAGGCGGGGTGTTTTCCGAGCAATCGGATGTCTATGCCGTTGGGATATTGCTGTATCAATTGGTCATTGGCGATCTGAGCGAACCTTTGGCTCCCGGGTGGGAAGAAGACGTCGCAGATGCGGGTTTGCGCACGATCATTGCTGAAGCGTGCGCCGGCAAACCTGCGCGGCGCATTCCCAGTATGGAAGCCCTGGCCAAGCGCATTCGGGCCTGGCAACCACAAGCGCAAATGGACCAGGTTGAGACCGGGGCTGCTGCCCGGACTGGTGGGCGCCCGCGACGAAACTTGCGAGCAGCGGTCGCGGCGCTGGTGCTGGTGGGCGCGGCACTGTGGCTGTGGCGCAATACCGAGGTGTATTTCACCACGGCGGACGACCGCGCGGTGCCCGAGCAGGTATCGGGAGTGCAAGCTCCGCGGGTTGCGATTCTCGGCTTTGAGCTGTTGGGGCTGGATGAGCAAACGCAAATCGTCATGGGCGGTTTACAGGACGCCCTGATCACCGATTTGGCCAATCTTGCTGGTATTCGTCTTGTGCACGGCCAGAATCTGGCGGCTCTCGGACTGGCCGATGCGCCGCCTGCTGTCATCGGTCGCGCATTGAATGCGGATCAGCTGATTCGTGGCTCCGTGCAGCAGGTCGATGAGCAGCTCAGGTTCAATCTGCAGATTGTGGATGCGGCTCGCGGCGAGACCATCTGGGGTCAGGCCGTGCAGGGCACGCGCTCCAAGCTGTTCACCGTGCAGGCCGATATCGGGCAGGCCCTGGCGCAGGCTCTGGGCACGCGTCTTTCGTCACCGGTCGCTCAGACCGTGAACAATGTGGCCTACGAGGCGTATCTGGCCGCCTTGTCCATGTGGAAACAGGGCTATGAAGACAAGGAGAAGGAATTCGCAGCGGAGCTCGAGCGCGCCTTGGCTCTGGAACCCAATTTCATCGATGCCCACCTGCTGGCGCTGCTGAAAGCCTCGCGTGACTACTGGTTTTCGACGATCACGCGAGCTGTGGCCCAGGCGCGTATTGCGGAGCATCTGGCCGCCCTGGAAGGCCAGGACACGCCACCGGTAAAACTCGCCACCGCGCGCGCCGTGCGGCGCTACTATCTTGATCATGACCCGCATGGCGGGCTGGAGATACTCGCGCCGTTCCGTCGCCACTTGCTGCGCAATACCGAGTCGGCTCTGTTCTACGCCTATATGCTCCGACGCGTCGGCCGGGTCGATGAAGCCTTCGCCATCCTCGATCAGGTTATAGAACAGAATCCTTCGGCGACCGTGCCGGTGGAGACCAAGGCTGAGCTGTTGGCCTTTCAGGGGCGGGGCGGCGAAGCCGTGGCCTTGCTCCGAGAATCGGCCCAGCGGTTTGGGCCTCAGAGTCACTCGCCCATCAAGATCGCCACTTTTGGTTACCAGCTGACGGGGGATTTGGGCTTCGTGCGGTACGCGCGCCAAGCCATGGAAAATGACACTGTTTACAGTGGGATGCGTTACTACGCCGATCTGGAAATTGCCCGTCGTCAACAGGACTGGGAGAAGATTCGCGAGCTGGCACGAAATCATGCGGGCGAAGACAAGACCGATTCTGGCCACGGGCGAGTGCCCAAGGAAATTGGCGTCGCGCTGGCCTTGCGGGTGGGTCAGGCGCCGGACGCAGAAATTCGTGCGCTGGCTACGCGCGCGCTGGAAAAGATTCAGGGCTGGCGTACAGAATCCGATAGCAATGCCCGGCGTAACACCATGGCCCTGGTGCTCGCCTTGTTGGGACGTGCCGATGAGGCCGTTGAATTAAGCGCCCAGGTGGAGGCGGACTTTCCGTTGGAGCGGGATCAGCTGGAAGGGGCGGGTCATCTCGTGCGATCGGCCACCGTCTACGCCCTGATCGGCGATGAGCAAGGCGTATTGCGTCGCTTACAAGCGGTGAGTGTCGCCAAGTTCAGGAGTTTTAGTCTGTGCGCGATTCCTTACAGCATTGAGCATCAGGCCATCTGGCAATTAAACGCTGCGCGCGCTTTCATCAGCGCGCAGTGCGAGCCGATCTGGGAGCGCAATCGGCGTGAGTTGCTGCCGGTGCTTGCCGAGTTACAAGCGTCGGCTTAGCGGCTCCTGGCCGTGAGACGAAGACATCGTCACCTCACACTCCTAGCGCCGTATGATGCACAAGCCAACCCGCCATCCACTGAGGGGAGACAGCTACGATGGCCTTTGATCTCATTATCAAGAACGGTTTGTATTTCGACGGCAGTCCGAGGGACGGAGTCCCTCGCGATGTCGGCATCAGGAATGGCCGCATCGCCGCGGTCAGCGCTCAGCCGCTGGATGAAAACGACTGCCCCAAGGTTATCGATGCCGATGGTTGCTGGGTGGCTCCCGGTTTTATCGAGCCGCATTCCCATTACGACGTGGAGGTCATCGCCGCGCCAGCGCTCAAAGAATCGGTGCGTCACGGCGTGACCACGGTGACTGTGGGTTCCTGCTCGATCAGCATGCTGGTGGGCGACGCCGAAGATTGTTCCGATCTGTTCACGCGAGTCGAAGCGGTGCCGCGAGAGGGCGTGCTCCCGCTGCTTAAAGAGAAGAAAACCTGGCATACGCCGGCTGAATACCGGGCCTTTTTTGATCAGCATCCGCTGGGGCCGAATGTCTGTTCCTTTATCGGACATTCCGAGATGCGGGTCGTGGCCATGGGCCTGGAGCGGGCGACCAGCAAGCTCAAACCCAGCGCCAAGGAACTGGCCAAGATGGAAGAGCTGCTGGAGCAGGCGCTGGATGCCGGCATGCTGGGCATGTCTCTGATGACCACCCGGCTGGACAAAATGGATGGAGACCGGGCCTGGTCGCGGCCCTTGCCCTCGACCTATGCGCGCTGGCGCGAGTTCGGCCGGCTATTTGGCATTTTGCGGCGGCGCGGCGCGGTGATGCAGGGTGCGCCGGATGCGGTGGGCAAGATCAATCTGTTTGCCTTCCTGTTTCATGCGGTGAATCGCTTCGGACGGAAGCTGAAGATGAGCATGCTCACCGCCATGGATCTGAAGTCGCAGCCCTATCTGCATGTGCTGACCCGCCTGTCGGGCTGGATGACCAATGTGCTGCTGCGCGGTGATTACCGCTGGCAGCTGCTGCCACATGCCTTTCAGGTCTATCCGCGTGGATTGCAGTTCAACAGCTTCGAGGAATTTACCTCGGGCGAGGAAATTCTGGATCTCAAGGACAACGAGGATCGCTATGAAAAGGTGCGCGACCCGGCCTTTCGGGCGCGGCTGAAGAAGCAGCTCGGCGCGATTCTGTCGCGCGGGGTCTGGCATCGTGACTTCTCCGATGCCTTCGTGATCGATTGCCCAGACAAGTCCCTGATTGGCCAGAATTATGGGGAGATAGGCCGGGCGCAGGGCAAAGATCCGGTGGATGCCTTTCTGGACCTGTGCCTGCAATATGGCGAGGATCTGCAATGGAGCACGGTGATGGCCAACCATCGGCCCGGGGTGCTCAGGAAATTGCTGGCCTCGCGGCACATCCAGATCGGCTTCGCCGATTCAGGCGCGCATATCATCCAGATGGCCAACTACAACTTTGCCCTGCGGATGCTGCGTTTCGTTCGTGACAGCGCGCTGGCTGGCCGACCCTTTCTGACC
>JBFIIN010000374.1:0-3853 GCA_041601225.1 Oceanococcus sp. | reverse complement strand
GCGATGCCGTCGACCGGCCCGGTCTCCAGTGGCCATCCCGGCAGGGCCGCGCAGGCCTCCAGTCCCCGGCACAGCCATAGACCCGCACTGCACCCGTCAATGATCCCCGCCACGCAATTTCCGGCCTGCGCGCGCGCAAGCATGACGAATTCGGCGAGGTCGCAGGCCCGTAGCATGTCGCCGCGCAATACCAGGTATTCAGCATCCGCAGGCATTTGTCGGCGTTGCAGGAAATCCGCCGGCCGTTCTTCCCCGCGACTGACCAGATAGTCGATCTGCAGCCCCCATTGGCGCCCATCACCCACGTCTTTCCGGAGCTGTTCTGGGAATGCGCTGATGACCAGGAACACCCGCTCGACACCCGCCTGCGACAACGCGTCGAGGTTATGCGCCAGCACCGGTCTTGCGGCCACCGGCAGCAAGGCCGCGCTGCCGCGCCGGGTGAGCGGGTCCAGTTCGGCGCCACGCCGATCGGCGATCAGGATGGCCAGCATGACTTAATTCGCCCTCGCCGACACGGGCTTTCGCGAGTTCATTTCTTCCCCCCCGAACCATCACGGCCACAGGCCTGGCGCCAGACCCGGTACAGAAACAGCGGATTGCCGATCACGTAGCGACGCCACATGCGGCCCGGTTCCTGCAACAGGCGCCAGACCCATTCCAGACCGATTTCGCGCATCCACTGTGGCGCCCGTGAAATTCGCCCGGAATAGAAGTCGAACAAGCCACCAACACCCATGACCACGGTCGGCGCTAACCGCTCCCGGTGGCGCGCCAGCCACAGCTCCTGGCGGGGCGCCCCGAACGCAACCAGCAGGATGTCGGCACCCGAGCTGTTGATGCGTTCAATCACCGCGTCTTCCTCTTCGGCCGCAAAGAAACCGTGCTGTACACCGGCAATTCTGAGCCCCGGGTATCGCTCCTGCATGTTGCCGGCAGTGAGTTCCGCGATACCCGGTTGGGCGCCCAGCAGATACAGGGCACCTGCGGGCGACGCCGCGAGCTGCTCGCAGAGCCGCGGAAACAAATCGGTGCCATTGACGTTGGCCAGCAAGCTGGTGCCCAGGATACGACAGCCCAGATGGATTCCGATGCCATCGGGCAAAACCCGGGTCGCTTGGGTCAGCACCTGATGGTATTCGGCGTTGCGGTAGGCGATGTTCAGGCAATCGGGATTGACGAAGGCGATCTGGGCCTTGTGCTGCGCCGCGACGCGGCCGAGCATCCAGGTCACGGCCTCGTCCATGGTCGTGTTTACAATCGGAATCGAGAAAAAATCCAGCATTGGAGGTGCCGCACCGGACTCGCCCTCCAGAACCCCGGCCAGTGAACCGCGCAGCACAAGCCCTAAATTGCCCCGCAGCGATTCACCGTAGACAAAATCACTGTCGCTCAGATACTCCGCATCGTGAGCGATGCCAATCTTGCGCCGCAAACTGTACGGGGACACCAAGCCGGGTCGGACGATGAAGCGTACCTGTCCCTGCGGCGGCAGCTCCCGGCATTCGGGTTCGCTCAAAGGCCGCGGGCCGGCGAAGGCCAGATCGCCGCGCAGAATGTTGAACAGCACCGGCAGTGCGGCACCCGGGGCCGGGCCGGCGAAGCGCAACTCCTCAAAGGGTTCGCGGTAGCGACCAATCAATGCCTTGCGCTCGAAAACCCGACCATCCCGTGCGTAGGCCAGGATTGCCCGCAGCACCAGGAACGGCGCGAGCGTCAGCAGCAGGATTACCGCCAGCAACCAGTCCAGCAGCCGCGGCGAGGTCGCGGCAAGAAACCGCTGAAGGGGCGCAAAATTCCTGACCCAGAACGCCCTCAGGCCGGTCCGCCGGCCCAACGGCCCGGGTCCTTTCATGGCCATGACGGCCTCACGGCGCGCGGCGTAAATGGCATCGAAAATCCAGGCAAACGGCTGGGTAGGTCCGCGTCTGCACCATAAGCAAACCGCCAGCGCTTTGCCAGTCCATCAGGCGCCGGTCGACGTGTGCAAACGCCGGAGCAACGGGATCCCGATAATGCCCAGGTGCCGATGCACGGCGCTGACCGCCAGCACGCTTTGCAATCCGATTCCCGCGCTGGCCCCGATGGCCACGCCCAGGCCACCGTAAGCGCGCCCCAACCACCAGGTCAGCGGCAGCGCGGTGAAAACGGTAAACAGCAGGATCCGCCGCAGACTCTGCTGATGGCCGCTCATGACCAAAACATAACCGGCCGGCCCGGTGAACAGGTTCAACATGGCGCCAATGGTCAGCACCCGCAGCAGACTCTGCCCACCATCGAATTCGGCGCCAAAAATCAGGATCAGAATGTCCGGCCAGATCAGGAAAAGAGCACACACTGGGCCGGCCAGCACCGCCATGGCCAGGGTCGTGCGCGCAGCCAGGGCTTCCAGGCCGGCGAGGTCGCCTGCGGCATGGCGTGCGGCCATGCGCGGTGACATGATGCCGCCGAACACCACCAACACGGTGTTGATCTGTACGGTCAGCCGGTGTGCCGTGTTGAAGATGCCCACGTCGGTCGTCGTGGCCACCGCGCCCAGGATCGGGAATGTGGCCCAGGCCAGCGCAAAATTCATCAGGTCGATCAGGGCCAGTTGCCAGCTGGTTCGCGCCAGGGACATACCCGGACCGCGCGGCCCGCGCCCCACGCTACGCGCATAAATCCAGGCCCCGAACGCACAGGCCAACAGGCAGCCCGCCACGTAGGCCAGAGCGGCGCTGGCTGCGGTCAGCCGCCCGCTGATTGCAAGCGCACCCAGCAAAGCGGTCATCAAAACCGGCAACAGCCCGGCCTCAACCATGGTCGCCGCTGCCGGCCGCCCGATCGCCTTGAGAACGCCCGATTGCACCCAGATCAAGCTGAAGGGGATCACCGCGACCGCGAAAATCCGCAGAACATGGGTCAGCTTCGGCGCGGAGAACAACTGCTCGGCCAGCCATGGCGCGGCCAGGTACAGACAGACCGCAACGCCGGCGGATAAGGCCAGCGACAATTGGCAGGCCTGTCGGTACAGTCCTCGAACCGTGGCCAGATCATCATTCTGGGCGGCCGCACCAGCGAAGCGCAGCAATGCGGTGTCCAGACCGAATTTGCCGATAACCCCGCCAGCCATCAGCAGGGTCAAGGCAAGATAGAACAACCCGGCTCCATCAGCGCCCAGGAGCCGGGAGAGCAGCACGTGCATGATAAACCCGGCCACGACGCCAACGCCCCGCGCGGCGAAACTGCCGGTGATGTGGGCCAGCATTCCGTGCTTGTCCGGCCCGCGGATCGAACTGTCCTGCGGCGGCGGCATCAGCCCGCGGCGGCCACCTGCTTCTGCTCCCAGGCCCAGGCATGTGCGACCATGCTGTGCAGATCTGCGAAACGCGGATTCCAGCCGAGTTCGCGCATGGCCTTGCTGCTATCGGCCACCAGTCGGGCCGGGTCGCCTGCCCGGCGATCGGCTTCGACCACGGCAAAATGTCGCCCGGTGACTTCGCGTACCACATCGATCACTTCACGCACTGAAAATCCCTGACCATTCCCCAGGTTGTAGATTCCTCCCGGCTCATCCTTCAGCAGGCGTTGCAGCGCAAGTTCGTGAGCGGCGCACAGATCCTCCACGTGCACGTAGTCACGGATACAGGTGCCGTCGGGAGTCGGGTAATCCTGCCCAAAAATGGCGATGCTCTCGCGCTGGCCGGACGCGGCCTGCAGGACCAGCGGAATCAGATGGGATTCGGGTTCGTGGCGTTCGCCCAGGCGGGCCTGCGGGTCGGCCCCGGCAGCGTTGAAGTAGCGCAAGGTGGCGTAGTTCAGCTGATTCGCAACCTGATAATCAGCCAGCATTTCTTCAACCGCCAACTTGCTT
>JBFIIN010000373.1:0-3928 GCA_041601225.1 Oceanococcus sp. | reverse complement strand
GGCGGCGGTTCTGACGGGGAATATTTCCCGGGCATGGGCGTGTATGGCAGCACCAAGCGCGGCCTGGATTACCTCAGCAAAGCTTTGACCAAAGAACTGGCCGACACGCCCATCCTGGTCGGTCGAGTCCGTCCCGGCATGGTGATCAGTGAAGGCATGGTTCGCGAGATCAAGGCGGATCCGGAGAATTTCGAGCGTAGCCGCAAGTTCATGAATATCCTGGGTGATCTGCCTGACACGGTCGCGCCGTATCTGGTGGACAAGATGCTGGCCATGCCCAAAACCGGGGGCAAGATCGCCTGGCTCAATGGCGGCAAGATCGCGGGGCGCTTTCTCATGGCGCGCATCAAGCCGCGCCCCGACCTTTTTCAAGCTGTGGAATTTTAGGAAACCCAATCGATGACGACCGATACCAAAACCATTACCGAGTTTCTGGCCGAGAATCCTGATGTGGATGTCAGTCAGGCCTGGGAGCGCTGCTTCGGAATCCTGGCTGGTTTCAAGGATCGCATTGCCGCCAAGTTTCCGGTGGAGCGTCATCCCTCCTGTGCGGGCCGCGAGTTCTATACCAGTCCTGACGGCGCCTTCGAAGGCTCCTTTAATTCCTTTACCGGGCCGGGTGTGGAATGGCTGGTCAGTTCCTGGTTGGGCAATCGCAAGGCCTCCATTCTGGATATGAATGCGACTTGCTTCTTGGGTCAGGAAACCGATGTGCCGCATCTCATCGTCATCTTCGGCACCTTGCCCAAATTGTTCTTTTATTGCGATTACATCCCGCGCCGCAATCTGATGACCGATATGGACTATCTGGACAAATATTACGGGGCGCAGGCCAACGAAGATTGGGTGGCCTTGCGCGGTGACCCCGATCTGCACTGGCTGGTCAGCCACGGCACCTATATGCGCACGCATTTGTCACCTTTGGGCATGAGCATTGCCGGTGATCTGAATGACGCCAATATCGACAAGTTCGAAGCCTATGCCGAGCGCTTCGTGTCGCGCTGGTTGGGCTGGCTCGACAATCCAGACACGGTGCCTGAATCCGAGCGGGCCGAATTGCAACGTTATGACCATCGGGTCCGCGCCCTGGGTTATGAGCGTGACCCCATGAACTCGCTGGCCGAACGGGTATTCGGAGCCGACCAGGTCGAGCGCATGGTGCAAATGCGCATGGGCGCGCAGCAGATGGCGGCGAGCCGGAAATACTGATGAAAACGGTGGTGATTACCGGCAGCACCCGCGGAATCGGCCGGGGTCTGGCCGATGCGTTTTTGGCGCAGGGCTGCAATGTGGTGGTCAGCGGCCGCGGTGCGGCGGCCGTTACCCAGTTGGTCGCCGAACTGGACGCCGCCCATGCCGGGCGCGTGGCGGGGGCGGCCTGTGACATCACCCAGGTTGAGCAGATTGAAGGGCTATGGGCGGCCGCTTGTGATGCCTTTGGGCGGGTCGATGTGTGGATCAATAATGCCGGCATGAGTATTGCCCGCGGTCCGTTACACGAAGCCAGTCCGGCTGATCTGCAAGCCATCGTGGCAGCCAACCTCACTGGCGCCTTATTGGCCAATCGCGTCGTTATTGCCGCCATGCTGGAGCAGGGCGGTGGTCAGGTCTGGAATATGGAAGGCTTTGGCAGCAACGGTGCGACCCAGCCCGGCATTGCGGCTTATGGCGCGACCAAGCGGGCCATCAATTATCTCAACAAGGCCTTGCAGAAGGAGCTCAAGGACACGCCCGTGCAGGTCTGCACTTTGAGTCCGGGTATCGTCGTCACCGATCTGCTGGTTGGCGATTATGACCAGAACTCGGAGGCCTGGGTCAAGGCGAAAAAGATCTTCAACATCCTCGGCGATACGGTAGAGACCGTGACGCCCTGGCTGGCCGCGCAAGTGCTGGCCAGCGACAAGCCCGGCGCCAAAGTCGCCTGGCTGACCACCGGCAAGGCCTTTGGCCGCTTCATGACGGCCGGTTTCAAGACGCGCGATCTGTTCGCTTCCACATCCACCAGCTGAGTACCTCATGGACAACTACCAGGTCGCCAATCGCGCCCGCATCGGCGTGCTGATCCCATCAACCAACACCGGCGTGGAATACGATCTGCAGAAATTCGGGCTGAGCGGCGTGACCTGGCATCCCTCGCGCTTCTGGATCGAGCTCAAGAACTGGGCCGATGAAGTTAAAAAATCCGGCGATGATGAGAACACCGTTTTCGAGCGATTTCTGGAAATGATGCGCGGCGAACTGCCGCCGGCCATCGACAATGTGCTCAGCGCCAAAATCACCCACTTGATGTTGGGCATGTCGGCGGAAACCTTCTGGGGCGGCATGGAAGGCAATCTGGAATTCGAAGGCGCGATCAAGGATCAGATCGGTGAACTGGGATTGACCACCGGGGCGGCGGCCTGCCGGGATGCCCTGCACCTGTTCAAGGCCAAGCGCATCTCGGTGATTACGCCCTATCCGCCGGTGGGCGACGCCAATGTGCGGCGGTTCTTTTCCGAGATCGGCTTCGAGGTCAAGCATATTGCCGGCCTGAACCGGCCTTCAGCCACCGCGATTGCCGAAACTTCAATTCCGCAAGTCATTGAGGCCGTGAAAGCGGTCGACGGCGACGACGTCGACGCCATCATCCAGTGCGGCACCAATCTGTCCACGGTGGATCTGTTCCCCACCTTGGAACACTGGCTGGAGAAACCCCTGGTGCCGATCAATGTGGCCACCATCTGGCATGCCCTGCGGGCCTGTGGAATCAGGGACCAAATTATTGGCAAGGGCCGCTTGCTCGAAGAGTTCTAGATTCGACGCAAGCCCCGCACAGGAGTCAGCTCATGGAATCGCGCATAGTTCAAAGTTGTGCAGCCGCACTGCTGGGCCTGAGTTTGGCGGCGTGTACGGCTCAGTCCGGGCCAGGCACCTCGGCGAGCTCGGCGCAGCCCAGAAACTTCTATGGCGAACCGCCTCTGGGCGTGAGCCAGATTCTATTGGCCGAGGGTGAAGGCGGCGCGCCGCGTGAAATTCGATTGTTTGTGCCGGAAGCAGACGGTGTCTATCCCTTGTTGCAGTTCCAGCACGGTTTCACCTCCGACGTCGACAGCTATACGGATCTGCTGGCGCGGGTGGCCGGCTTTGGCTTCGTGGTGGTCGGCCCGCAGATGTATGTGGGCGATCCCAGTAGTGCGCCCACGGTGCCGGATGAGACCGCCGCGGCCGTCGCAGTGCTGGCCTGGGTTCAAGACAATGTCAACGGTGTGCTGGCGGAAAGTCTCGACGCGGAGTTTGCAGTCAGCGCGTCCACCTCCGATACCGGATTGTTCGGGCATTCGCGCGGCGGGCAGGTGGCCTGGCGCATGTTGTTCGATCATCCGGCGACTCAGGCCCGGGCGATCGCGGGCGTTGATCCCGTGGACGGTGACGCGCCGCCATTTCCGCC
Source organism: Oceanococcus sp. (assembly GCA_041601225.1). GTDB lineage: Bacteria > Pseudomonadota > Gammaproteobacteria > Nevskiales > Oceanococcaceae > JBFIIN01. Next base: position 501 of record JBFIIN010000373.1, on the reverse strand, counting down.
GGGCGGGACGGGCGAGATGGTCACCGATGATCCCGGCGCCTTCGGCTTTGACTTCCCGAGTCTGATTATCGGCATGGGCCTGGGCAACAGCGGGGCGCCGGGTTTCGAATGTGCGCCCGCCAATCGCAACTACACATTCTTCTATGTGGCCAGTCAGCCGCCGCGCTACGAAGTCGTGGCCAGTGATTACGGCCACAGCGACATGCTCAATGGCGACAACCCGGAAGTTGTGTGTTTCGGCGCACTGGATGGAAGTCGCGAGCAAGTCCGGGTGTTTGTCGCTGGCCAGCTGGCGGCCTATTTCGGATCGGTGTTGGGCGGCTGGCATGCGTACGCCACGCTCAGGAATCTGGATGATGCCCCCGTTGCCGTGACGGGTCGTTTCGAAGATTGACGTCTGGACCTGGTAAGTCCCCGAGTTGTGTTGAACACGACATCGGGGAGTCGCATGCATCATTCCCGGCGTATCCCCCGCGCGGTTCCACCGGGATTCAGGTGGGC
>JBFIIN010000372.1:0-3937 GCA_041601225.1 Oceanococcus sp. | reverse complement strand
GCCTGCCAGAACCTTGAACCCCTGGCGCGATGCTAGACTCGCCGGCCATCCAGGACTTCAGGGCGGCGCATGAAAATCAGCGGGTTGTTCGGACTCCTCTTACTCCTGGCCGTCATTTTTGCGGTGATCAAGATCCTCAAATCCAGAGCCGGCGACGGCGAGAAGCTGCTGTGGATCGCACTGGTTGCCGTACTGCCACTGATCGGGGTGATCATCTGGTACTTTGCCGGCCCCGGCGACAAGGCGCTACGCCTGTAGCGCGCGCCAGCCCTGACCCGCAGGGCCGGTGATTTCACCCTCCAGCTGAGCGGCGACACGGCGATTTCGGAAGCCTGGAACCGAGATGGTGGCTGCGGGCGCACCAATACGGCCTATTGATCAATTGCCTGGGCCGGCTGGAATCACAGTGGCCCACAACGTGGCCTACAGCTGGACCACTTGCCGGCAGGATCGAGCGGAAAATTCGCCAATCCGCGGCTTAGCTTAGCTCCCGCGAAAAATACCGCCTACAGGGTCCAAGCCTGCCACCAGCGTGGGCAATGCGGATACGGTCTGCCCAGAGCTCTGGAATGTCTCCATGATTACGGGCTTGCCGAACTCTTCCGGCGAGGCTTGGGTAACGTATACGACGGGATTCATGCAACGAGCAGAACAATCGGAAGTTCGACGTGATAACGCGCGAAATCAAAAGCCAGATTGACCGCATCTGGGACGACTTCCGGTCCGGCGGCATCTCCAACCCCATGGAGGCCATTGAACAGATGACCTAGCAGTCTGTCGGACTTGCCCGACCGTCGCGAGATTTTCGCTCCGCGCGACGATTTCTGGGTGATTCTGAGGAAAATAGTCGAACTATTTGACAAAGGAGCGCGTAGCAAGCCGCCAGGTAGAGGAAATTGCAGTAGATCATGGTAAGTCCGACAGACTGCCAAGCTGCGGTACGGCGGGTTTCCTGGTGGCCGCCAGAGAAGACCTGGGTGAGCACTACCAGAATGAGATCTACGCCACGCCCGAGACGACCCGACGCTTCAATCAGGAAACCTTCCACCGCATCGATTTCGACAGCACCGTGCTGCGGGTCGGCTCGATGAACATGCTGCTGCATGGCGTGGAAAACCCCGCCATTGAAAACCGGGATTCGCTAAGTGAGGGCCATGCCGGTGTTGACGGCCAGTTCAGTCTCATTCTGGCCAATCCACCCTTCGCCGGATCACTGGACTACGGGAGCTGCGTCAAAGACCTGCTCGAAGTCGTCAAGACCAAGAAAACCGAGCTGCTGTTCCTGGCCCTGTTCCTGGCCCTGTTCCTGCGCCTGCTCAAGCCCGGCGGCCGGGCCGCCGTCATCGTGCCGGACGGCGTGCTGTTTGGATCAAACAAAGCCCACAAGACCCTGCGCAAGGCGCTGGTGGAAGATCACAAACTGGACGGCATCGTTTCCATGCCCTCAATCGTGTTCAAACCTCACGCCAGCGTGTCCACGGCCATCCTGATCTTCACCAAGACCAACTCCAGCGGCACGGATAACGTCTGGTTCCACGACATGCAGGCCGATGGCCACTTGCTGGACGACAAGCGCACGCCGCTGGCGTGCCGACCAGCACGCGGCCAACAACCTGCCGGACATACTCGACCGTTGGCAAAAGCGCGATGTGGAAACCGACCGCGCCCGCACCGAGCAGAGTTTTCTGGTGCCGAAAGCCGACATCGCCGCCAACGACTACGACCTTTCGATCAACCGCTACAAGGAGATCGTCTACGATGAAGTCGAGTACGTCCCGCCGCAGAAAATTTTGGCGGAGTTGAAGGGGCTGGAGGCTGAGATCATGCGAGGAATGGAGGAGTTGGAGGCAATGCTCCAGAACTAGCCATGCGAGGTTTGCTCGCCCAGCTGGCGCGGAACTATCAATTTACTATCAGTTTCTATCAATCTGATAAAAAGAGCTGGCCATGCGCCAACTATCAATCTATTATCAATTCCTATCAAATTGATAATAGAGCATGAAGATACCCCTGCGTCCTCCCAATTTTGAAGCCCTGATGGCTGAGCTTGGTCAGCCAGAGATGGCTCAAATCTTTGCCGCTGCGGCAACAGTGGATGACAGCCGCTACCTGCATTGGGACAAGCTCAGACATCGACCGTCGCCGGACCAGCTCACCCACGAGCAATGGTGGGCCGCGCTCAAGCTGGGCCGGATGCGAAACATGCGCCACATCGATGCGCTGCGCAGTACCGATGGGCGCCTCTTTCAATACGGCTTGCCCGACCGGATTCTGGAGGCGATTCATGACATCGACAGCCAGGCCAGAGGCAATATCGCCGTCATGGCGCCGGTGACAAACAGCGGCGACCGCAATCGCTATGTGGTCAGCTCCCTGATAGAAGAGGCCATCACCTCCAGCCAACTGGAAGGCGCCGCAACCACCCGCAAAGACGCCGTGGACATGCTCAGATCGGGTCGCGCGCCACGCGACCATGGCGAAACCATGATCCTGAACAACTACCACGCCATGCAGCACATCTTGAAGCTGAACCGCGAAGAGTTAACGCCCCAAAGCGTGCTGCAACTGCACAGGATACTTACGCAAGGCACATTGAAAAATGCGGACGCGGCCGGGCGCTTGCAAAAGCCGGATGAGGAGCGCGTCAAGGTTTATGACGAACGTACCAACACCGTATTGCACACACCGCCACCCGCGGAGCAATTGTCCGAGCGACTGGCCCGGCTTTGCGACTTCGCCAATGGCCGCATCGGCGCCAAAGGTTTCATGCACCCGGTCATACGCGCCATCGTGTTGCACTTCTGGCTGGCTTACGACCACCCCTTTGAGGACGGCAACGGCCGCACCGCAAGGGCCTTGTTCTACTGGGCCATGCTGCGTCAGGGCTACTGGTTGTTCGAATATCTGTCGATATCCAGCCTGCTGCGCAAGTCGCCCGAAAAGTACGCCCGCAGCTATCTCTACACCGAAACCGACGACAATGACCTGACCTATTTCCTCACGGCTCAGCTTCAGGTCATACAGGACGCCCTGGCCGCGCTGAAAAGCTATTTGCAGCGTAAACAGGCCGAAATCCGCGAAGCCGAATCCCGCGTGCGCGATGCGCAATGGATGAACCATCGCCAGCGCGCCCTGATCGCCCATGCTTTACGCAATACCAGCCATGCATACACCATCGAATCGCACAAAAACAGCCATCGTGTGGCCTACGCCACCGCACGCTCCGACCTGCAAGCGCTGGCCGAACAAGGCCTGCTTGATGAGCACAAACAGGGCAAAAAGAGGGTGTTTGTGCCGGCGGAAAAATTAGCGGCATTGGGGAGGGATTGAGTGACGGTGACGACTGCGAATGGAGATCATGCGGGGCTGGAGGAGTTGGATGTTGCCGCGCGGCCAAAACTGACCACCTGTGCGCGTTGAAAACTGACCAGGGACGGGAGCTGACAATTGGGCTGTCAGCGCGGTTGAACAGGTCGCTTCCGGATTCATGCCGACCAGGCCAAAGCGAAGAAAGCAATTGCGGTTCCCTTAAACGCCGAGGCTATGGCCGTGCTGGCTGGCCAAATGGGCAAGCACGATGACTACGTGTTCGCCTACCAGGGCCAGCCCGTTTGGCAAGTTAATACCAAAGCCTGGCGCAAGGCCGTGTGCAATGCCGGTCTTGAAGATTTTCGGTGGCACGATTTGCGGCACACCTGGGCGTCCAGGCACGTCCAGGCGGGTACGCCGTTAGACGCCCTGCAGGAGATGGGCGGCTGGTCCACATTCGAGATGGTCCAAAGGTATGCCCACCTTTCGGCTGGCCACCTAGCCGATCACGCCGAGCGGATTGTGCCCTGGCACAAATCTGACACAGACGGCCCGCAACGGGTCGTGGGAATTCGCCAAGTTCTTGAAAAGGCTGGTGGCTACGGGTGGATTCGACCGCGCAGGCAGG
>JBFIIN010000371.1:0-3954 GCA_041601225.1 Oceanococcus sp. | reverse complement strand
TTGTTCCTGGCCGGCTTGCTTGGCTTGCGGCGGACTTTAGACGAGGGCTTTTCCGGCGCCGGATTCAGCCTGCTGATCTGCAGCTGCCGACCTGCCACCCAGGCTTTTTTCAGGTCGCGGAAGATTTCCCGCGGCATGCCCAGGGGCAGATCGATAAGGCTGTGCTCATCGCGCACATCCACTTTGCCGATGAACTGCGAATCCAGGCCCGCTTCGTTGGCGATTGCGCCGACGATGTTGCCAGCTTCGGCGCCATGTACGCGACCCACTTCCACGCGGAACCGCTCCCACTCCGGCGCGGCCTTGCGTTTGGCCGCCGGCTGATCATTCGGCGGCTTCGTATGTTTTTCGCGGCGCGGCAACGACTCCTGAGCCACTTCCCCGGAGCGCGCATTCTGCGGTTCCACAACGCGCGCCGGCGCGGCTGGCGGCGCCGGGCGAACCGCTCGGGGCCCCTTCTCGGTCTGCGCCGGGCGATCGCCGCGAGCGGGTCTCTGCGGCCTGACTGCCGCATGGGTACGCGCCTCTTCCCCGCCACGCTCCTTGGATTTTCTGGGCGGACGATCGGCTTTCAGCAGCAGCGGCTCATCACCCTGCACCAACTTGGCCAGTGCCGCGGCGACCTGCAGCTCGTCGACGCTCTGCTCTGCGGCGTATTGGGAGATCAGTTCGCGGAACAGGCCGAGGTTAGTGCCGCTGGCAAAAACCTCGGTCACTCGCTCCTTGAAACGACTGATGCGCCGGGCATTGATCTCTTCGGTGGAGGGTAGCTGCATCATCTCGATCTTGCCGCCGGTGGCCTGCTCCAGAACCCGCAGCATGCGCTGTTCACGCGGGGCAACAAACAGGATCGCGTCGCCGCTGCGACCGGCCCGGCCGGTCCGGCCGATGCGGTGCACATAGGACTCGGCGTCATGCGGAACGTCGTAGTTGATGACATGACTGACGCGGTCGACATCGATGCCGCGGGCTACGACATCGGTGGCGACCAGAATGTCCAGCTTGGCCTTTTTGAACTGATCCACCGCACGCTCGCGCTGCTTCTGATCCAGGTCCCCGTTGATCGCGGTCGCGGCGTGTCCGCGCGCCTGCAGCTTCTCGGCCAGCTCCACGGTCGCAATCTTGGTGCGCGCAAACACCAGCATGCCGTCGTAGGCCTCGCCTTCCAGGATGCGCGTCAGCGCATCGAGTTTGTTGGTACCGCTCACCCGCCATGCGCGCTGTCGAATCGCTGACTTGGTGCCGCTGGGGACGGTGATAGTTTCTTCCGCGGGATCGCGCAGATGCTTACGCGCGATACGCCGCACCGGCTGCGGCATGGTGGCTGAAAACAACGCCACGTGCCTGTGTGCCGGGCTCTGTTCCAGCACCCACTCCACGTCGTCAATAAATCCCATGCGCAGCATTTCGTCGGCTTCGTCCAGCACCAGGCTGGTCAAACCCGACAAATCCAGCGTGCCACGCTTGATGTGGTCAATGACCCGGCCTGGCGTGCCCACAACCACATGCACGCCGCGTTTCAGGGGGCGTAGCTGCAGGTCGTAGCTCTGGCCGCCATAGATGGGCAGCACATGAAAGCCGGGCAGGTACCCGGCATATCGCTGAAAGGCCTCGGCCACCTGAATCGCCAATTCGCGCGTCGGCGCCAGAACCAGCACCTGGGGCTTGCGCAGATGCAAATCCAGACGGGCCAGCAGTGGCAGCGCGAAAGCCGCGGTCTTGCCCGTGCCGGTCTGAGCCTGGCCCAGCACATCCCGCCCCGCGAGTATGTGCGGGATGATGCGGGCCTGAATCGGTGACGGCTCTTCGTAGCCGACCGCGGCAATCGCCCGCAGCAAGGGTTCAGGCAGGCCAAGCTTGGCAAATTCAGGGGGGGAGTTCGACGAGTCCATAGGGGTATCAATCAGCAAAAACAGGGCGTTCCGCGAGCATGCTGAAGAGCCGGACAGGGCGGCTGAGCGGCAGATCGCCGGCTCACGGGCGGGCACGGTATCACGTTGGGGCCGCGCTTGATATCACCAGCGCGCGGCAAGTCAGCGTCCCTCCGGCGGGGGTTGCGCAAACAACACCGGGTGCTTGACACCCCGGTCCAGTAAAAATTGTACGACTTGCGCTGGCTTGAAGTACATGCGCAGCTTCCAGACCTCGCGATTTTCCCCGGCCAGCTGAGCGAGCTCCAGACTGTCGATGAGCTGATGGACCTGCTGAATCTGGGCATCCGAAAAATCCGCCCCGACTGCGGCCGGTCCCGCCGGCTGGTACAGTTGATCCGCGATGTCCTGCACGGCCCTGGCGTAGTCCAGACCCGCAGCGCTCCGCAGCAGATGAGGTATACACAGCAGGTACCGACCGATGTCCGGCACATCCGGCAGATTTCCCAGGTGCTGTATCCCCACACCGAGCCTGTCCCGGCACAGGCTGAGCAGATTGCCGAGAAGCGGCGGATGCTCCCGGGCAGCGATGCGATTGCCGATCAGGGCCGGGTGAAAGTCTTGCCGAATCTCCGCAAGCAGGGGCAACAGTTCGGGAGCCTGGTTCTGGATCTGTTGGCTCAGCCATTCCAGGGTTATACCGCCCTCCCCTTCCGCGCGCCGGCTTTGCTCATCGATGAGTGCCCTTATAGGTGGATGATTCCGAAATACCCGCTGCAAGCCGCGGAACAGGGCGGACTTCACAAAACCGTATGCATTCATGATGGCGGCTGGCTCGGCTGCCGTCAGCACAATGCCGTGATCGGCCAGGCCGAAGAAGTCCAGGGTGTTGAAACTCATGCCGGCGCCGAGATCAATCACTACGATATCGGCCGGTAAGGCCTTGATATGGCGCATGATCTTCAGCTTCATCCAGTGCGCTGGATTGGCCGCTCCAGGAACGAATTCCGCGCCCCGGATCAGCTGCAGGCCCGCAACCGGAGTTTCGATCAGCAAATTATCGAGCTGCATCACCTCACGCAACATGAACTCGGCCAGCGATGGGGTTCGCTGCATGATCCCCAGGTAACTGTGCAGATTGGCCGCACCCAGATCGAGATCAACGACAACGACACGCCTGCCACGCCGGGCCAACGACGCGCTCAAGGCGACGGAAAAGATGCTCTTGCCTACCCCGCCCTTGCCGCCGCCGACACAATAAATCTGCTTGGTTGAATTTCTGGATTCCGGCACTCAGGGGTCCCGTATGAAGAAAAGCCCGGTTGCGGCCCGCGGCATAGGCCCCCGCGCGCAAGCGGTTGTCATCCCGGGCAAATTGCGTGCCGCACCCTCCCGCCGGGGTCACCTGCGTCCGATCGCAACAGGACCCTCACGAACTCTCGCGCGACACGCGACCATGCCACAGGTGCATTGCACCCAAGAGTCCGGCCAAAACCAGCAGAACAAGCAATGATCCATGCTCCAGGATGAGATGATCCCAGCCGCCGGGCAGCGAACCGCCCCCGTGCACACCATGAGCCCAAAGCAGCCCCGGCCAGCCCAGGGCCAGGCTCAGTATGCTGAGCCTCATGCCGTGGCCTCCCTGGCGACCTCAGCCGGCTGCGTCAGCCGCCCCGCGCGTAACCAGTCGTACCAGGCCGCCAGGCCCGCGCCCTGGGTGGCCGACAACTCCAGAACTTCGATGTCCGGGTTGATCTGCCGCGCCGCCGCGATGCAGGCCTGCACATCGAAATTCACATAGGGCAGCAAATCGATCTTGTTGATCAGCATCAGCCGCGCCGCGCGAAACATGTGCGGATATTTCTGCGGTTTGTCATCGCCCTCAGTGACCGACAGCACCACCACCTTGGCCTCCTCACCGAGGTCGAATAGCGCCGGGCACACAAGATTTCCGACATTCTCTATAAATATCAGACTGCCCGCAGCCGCCTGCAGCTCCGTCAGGCCAAGCCCCAGCATCTCGGCTTCCAAATGACAGCCGGCTCCCGTATTGAGCTGCACCACCGGCGCACCGGTGGCGCGG
>JBFIIN010000370.1:0-3955 GCA_041601225.1 Oceanococcus sp. | reverse complement strand
GATATCCTCGCCCGCGGCCATGCGCGGCAAAAAGCGCGCGATCTGCTCGGGGGTGCCGTATTCCATCAGCGTGGGAGCCAGCAAGAAGATGCCGTTCTGATTGACCCGCAGCGGCGCGCCGGCCCGCCAGTACTCCTCTTCAAAGATCAGCCATTCGATGAGATCGCAGCCGCGGCCACCCATATCCTTGGGCCAGGTCACGGCGCTCCAGCGACTCTCGAACAGCTTGTGCTCCCACTGCCGGTGTTGCTCGAAACCGTCCTGGGTATCGAAGCTGGCCAGGCGCTCACGTGGCGTGTTGGCGGCCAGCCACTCCCGAATTTCCGTACGGAAGGCTTGTTGGCCGGAGGTGTATTCCAGTTTCATTCTTGGCTCTTGGTGAAATCCGCATCGCGCTTTTCCACAAAAGCGCGGCGCGTTTCGGCGGAATCGGGGCTCATATAGGCCTGCAGGGTAAAGCCCTGTTCCCAGCGGTATTTGTCTTCCAGATTGCCGTCTTCGACGCCATTCAGGGATTCCTTGGCCAGCCGAATCATGGCCGGGCTCTTGGCGGCGATCTTCGCGGCGATGTCCATTGCGGTCGCACGCAAATCGTCCGGCGCCACGACCCGTTCAATAGTGCCCAGCCGATAGGCTTCCTGCGCGTCGATGGGCTCGCCCGTGAAATACATCATGCGCACTTTTTGCAGCCCAAACAGACGCTGCAAATGCGCGCCGCCACCCATCGCGCCGCGATCCACTTCCGGCACGCCGAATGTCGCATTGTCGGCGGCCACCACGATGTCGGCAGCCCCCGTGATGCCGATGCCGCCACCGAGCACGAAGCCATGCACGGCCACGATCACGGGCACGGGATTGCGATGCACGGCTTCAAAAGTCCGGTAGTTTCCGGCATTCACGTCCACGATGCGCTCGGGATAGGCGTTCAATTCCTTGATATCCACGCCCGCACAGAAGCCGCGACCTTCGGCCCGAATCACGATCACATGCACTTCAGGCCGCGTACCCAGACGGGTGATTTCGTCGGCCAGGGCATGCCACTGCGCCGAATCCAGGGCATTGACTGGCGGCTTGTTGAGTACCAGTTCGGCGATCCCATCGTTCAGATTCGTTTCGAATGCACTCATGACGCTTGCACCTGCGGCACCGGCTCCGCCGGCATGGTGGTGGGCAAGGCGTCGAGGCAGCGCTGCGCCTCGTCAACGATGCTCTGAATCAGTTCGGCACAACTGGGCAGGGCATCGATCACCGAGGCCACCTGGCCGGCCGGCAACACGCCTTCGTCAGGCTTGCCCTCGACCATGGCCCGCTGGATCAGCACCGGGGCATTGGCCGCCATCATGGTCTGGGTGGCCGAATCGCCCTCGCGCAGAGCCTGCAAGGCCGTGCGCAGCATGTGCATGACGCTCATGCCGGTGCGCGCCTTCCAATGCCAGGCCGAGAGCAGGGCGACAAACAGGCGATGCAGCGGCCCGCCGCGCTCCAGGCGCAGCAAGAATTCATTGTCGATCATGCGCTGCGGCATGCCATCGACCGCCCTCGAGGCGCGAATCAGAGCGGGATCTTGTACGTCCAGATAACGCTGCAGGGTTTCGCGGGGTACGGGTGATTCCGCGGTCAGCAAAAAGCGCGTGCCCATGGCGATGCCGGCCGCGCCATAAGCCAGGGCGCCGGCCAAACCGCGACCGCTGTAAAAACCACCCGCCGCAACGACCGGCACATCCACGGCGTCCAGCACCTGGGGCAACAACAATGAAGTCGGCACCGACCCCGTATGCCCGCCCCCCTCGGCGCCCTGGATGGTGATGATGTCGGCGCCCAGCTGCACGGCCTTCACCGCATGCTTGACCGCACCGACCGTGGGCATGCACAGCACGCCCGCATCCTTGAAGCGGCCTATGGTTTTGGCATCCGGACCGCGCCCATAACTGACCGCGCGCACCCGATCCTGGTTGGCAATCACCAGATCGATGATTTCCGCCGCATTGGGCTGAAACATGTGGAAGTTCACGCCAAATTGCTGCGGCGTCGCCTCGCGCAGCTGGGCGATGGTGGCTTCCAGTTCCGGGGTGGACATGGTGGCGGCGGCGACAAACCCAAAACCGCCGGCATTGCTGCTGGCCGCGACCAGATCGGCCGTGGCGATCCAGCCCATCGCGGTTTGCACGATGGGATAGCGGCAGCCCAGCAACTCGGTCAGGCGGGTAGGCAGCGTGTTCATCTCGCGGCCCTAGCGCTTCACGATCACGCAGGAGCCATGGCCAAACAGGCCCTGGTTCGCGGTAATTCCGAGCTTCGCATCCGCCACCTGGCGCGCACCCGCCTGCCCACGCAGCTGCCAGGTCAGCTCACAGACCTGCGCCAGCGCCTGCGCGGGCACGGCCTCGCCAAAGCAGGCCAAGCCGCCCGACGCGTTCACCGGCAGGCGACCGCCGACCCGGGTATCGCCTTTTCGCAAGAGGCTGGCCGCGGCGCCACGTTCGCACAGCTGCAAATCTTCGATCCAGTCCAGTTCCAGGGCCGTGGACAGATCATAAACTTCGGCCAAATCAATATCCTGCGGACTGACCCCGGCCTGCTCGTAGGCCGCTGCCGGCAGATCGGCGCGGAAGGAATGTGGCTGGGCCGCCACCGCCGAATCGGTGGCCAGATCCGGCATTTCGATGACTTGCGAGGCGAAAGTCGGGGTCACCGTAGAAATCGCCGCGACCCGCGGCGCGTCTGCTTTGCCCGCGCGCTTGGCGTAGTCGATGCTGGATACGATCAGCGCCGCGCCACCGTCAGAGGTGGCGCAAATGTCCATCAGGCGCAGCGGATCGGCCACCATGGCCGAGGCCGCCACATCCTCGGCGGAGAACTTCTTGCGATAGCGGGCATTGGGGTTTTCAAAACCGTGCGCGGCGTTCTTGACCTTGACCGCCGCGAAATCGGCCTGGGTGTCACCATACAAGGCCATGCGCCGCCGGGCATACAAGGCAAAGTAAGTCGGATTGGTTATACCCACCCGGAACCGCACCCAGTCCGGGTCGTCGGGCCGCTCACCCTTCTGCGGGGCTAAAAAGCCCTTGGGCGTGGTGTCCGCGCCGACAACCAGGGCCACCTCGCATTCACCGGCCAGAATCCTGGCCCGCGCCGCGGCCAGGGCCTGCGAACCGGAGGCGCAGGCGGCATAGGAGGTGTTGACCTGCGCACCTTGCCAACCCAGCGCCTGGGCGAAGGTCGCACCGGCCACGTAACCGGGATAGCCGTTGCGCATGGTGGCCGCGCCGGACACGAAATCAACATCACGCCAATCCACGCCCGCATCAGCCAGGGCGCTACGCGCCGCGGCCACGCCGTATTCCACGAAGTTGCGCCCCCATTTGCCCCAGGGGTGCATGCCCGCGCCCAGAATTGCGATATCGCTCATGCGCAGGGCTTCCATTTCCACACCAGCCGCCCGTCGTCCAGGGGCTCTATGGCAACTTCGACCTGCTGACCCACAGCCAGTTCGGTCACATCGACGCCACGTACGACCTGCCCGAGCACTATCATTTTTTCCGCGGCCAGCTCGACCGCGGCGATTGCGAAAGGCGCATAGGATTCGGCGGCCACATAGGGCGGCGGCGGCTGATAGCAGGCATTGGTGTAAGACCAGACCGTGCCCGAGCGCGACAAGGGCACTTCCTCAAACTCACTGGAATCGCAGGCCGGATTGCGGCAATACAAGGACTGCTTGGGAAAGTAGTAGCTCCCGCAAGCCTGGCAGCGACTGCCAATCAGATGCGGCGCATCGCCATCGACGCTGTACCAGCCGTCGAGCAGAACCGGGTTCTCAGCGTCCATCACGCCGCCTCACGCAGGGCGGGCGGATTGTCTTTAATCACATAACTGCGCCAGTTGCCCGGATCAAGCCTTGCGATGATCTCCAGTTGCTCGGCGCTGGGCAGTGGCGTGGTCGCCAGCTCTTCAGCCT
>JBFIIN010000369.1:0-3981 GCA_041601225.1 Oceanococcus sp. | reverse complement strand
GGCCGGCGCCCTGCAGCAATATGAAGCGCCTCTGCAACAGGAGTTTCTCGACCGAGTCTGGCTGCGCGATGAACGCAGCCAGCACCTGCTCGACGCGATGAGCCGCGAGATCGATCCGGGCGTCGCCGCGCGCGGCCGCACCCGGCTAGTCGGATTGGGGCGCCAGCCGCGCTTTGTGGAGCGCCTGGGCCAGCGGCGCGAGCTGCGCCGGCACGTCACCGCGCGACTTAAGCAGGTGGATTCCCTGCCCGCCCTGCCAAATGTCGTGACCCAGATCATTCAGCGTGGCAAAGACCCGCATACCGGCGCCAACGAGCTCAGCGCGCTGATAGAAAAGGATCCCGGCCTCACCGGCAAACTGCTCAAATTGGTGAACTCAGCCTTCTTCGGCTTCAACCGCGAAATCAATGACGTCAAACACGCCGTGGTCATTCTGGGCGCCGACGAAGTGATCAATCTCGCCATGACTCTGGCGACCGCCCGACTCTTTCGCGTGGAATCCAATGGCTGCGGATTCTCCACCAATGAACTATGGAGTCACGCCACGGGCGTCGCGACCATAGCCAAATTCATGGCCGCACGGGACGGTGATATCCAACCCAACGCCGCATACACGGCCGGCCTCCTGCATGACCTGGGACGCATTTTCCTGTTGCAGCAATTCGCGTCCGACTACGCCAGCGTCTACACCGAGGCGCGCAGCCTCCAGCTGCCGCTCTATGAGGTGGAAGAAGATCTATTTGGGCTCAATCATGCCCAGATCGGCGAACGCCTGGCTCTGGCGTGGAACCTGCCGGAATCACTGGCTCTGGCGATCGGCGGACATCATCATCCGGACAGCAGCTCCGGACACGCACAGATGGCCGCTCATATTGGTCTGGCCGATCGCCTTCACCACCTGCTATTGAAACCTGCAGACAATGACCAACCACTGACGGTCGGCCATATGCGCGCATTGAACCGCAATTTCGCCGACTTGACCCCGGAATCGCTCGCCCTGCTCGCCGACGAGATCAAGCCCGTCCTGGAAAAGGCGGCCCCGTTAAACGCCATGTAGCCCGCAGGTTGTCGCAAACTGCTGCTCGAAACGGGCCACAGCCAGGCCTGCGCCAGCGCTTCCTGACCCGGGCCGCGCCCGTTATCGGGTTACCCAGGCAGGATGCGGGCTCACCGCCGCACGTATCACTCCAGGCGCGCCAAATACTTCAGGCCACCCGACCTTGTCAGCTGACTCCATGCGTGCGGCCTTGCAGGCAACAGAATGCATGGCACTCGGCAATCCTGTGGAAGCAAATCGCAGCGCCGGGACGAGTCGCCATTCCGAGCGTGATCTGAAGGCGTCAATAGATTGACAAATTCTTGACCGATGCCCGGGCAAGGTGGAGGCCAGTTCATCGCAAGCCCGACCTCCGGGCTGCGCAACGTGGGATACTGGTCATGCAGAAGCACGCGGGTTTTTCTTTGCTGGAATTGATGATGGCGCTGGCGCTGGCCGCTATTGCTGGAACTTTGGCGATACCCAACCTGACTCGAGTCATCGAGCAAAACCGGGTCGTCGCGTACAGCAATGGTGTGCTTGGCGCGGTCAATCTGGCACGCAGCACCGCGGTCACCCGCGGGGTGCCGGTAAGTGTCTGCGCGCGGCGCGCAGTTGGAGCCAGCCAGTGCAATACGGCAGCCACGGCGGACTGGGCCAAGGGCTGGCTCGTGTTCGTGGATTCCGCGGGAGCGCTCGGCCAGATCGACGCCGACGACGAGGTTCTGAAAGTCTATCCGGCCATAGAAGACCGTACCGGCCTTAGCCTGACCGGGACTCGCCGATTCCTCAGCTACGAGTCCAGCGGCATGCTGACGTCGGACGCGATGACCCTGCAGCTGCGCCAGGTGCATTGCCGCACAAACGTCGATCGCGACATTCACGTTACGCTGGGAGGAAGTTCCTATGTTCAACAGAAATCTTGCTGAGCGACAGCGGGGCTTCGGAATGATCGAAGTTCTCGTTGCGCTGATGATATTTTCAATCGGGCTGCTTGGCTTGATTCGGCTGCAGACGATCAGCCTGCAGGGTTCGACCAGTGCGGCCCGGCGCGCCACGGCGGTGATTCTGGGGCAGGAGATCCTGGAACGGATGCGGATCAACCAAGCGGCCAGCCTGGCGGGGAATTATTCGGTCGCATTCGGCGCCTCGCCCACGGGAGGAACTTTGGCAGGCGATGATCTTGCCGAATGGAAGTCCATGCTCGCCACCAACCTGCCCAATGGCGATGGCGAGGTGCTTACGGTCGCCGGCATCGCCACGGTGACGGTGCGCTGGGACGAGTCCTGGGACACGGACGACGATGATGGCAACGCCGAAATTCGCCTGCGGAGCCGGCCATGAACCGCTTGCCTGCAGTTCCGGGTCAGCGCGGATTCTCACTGGTCGAAGTCCTGATCTCCCTGGTGCTGGGGCTGATGCTGATCGGCGTGGTGTTCCAGGTTTACCTGGGCAGCCGTCAGAGCCAGCGGCTGATGCTGGCGGTGTCATCGGTTCAGGAGAGCCTGCGCTATGGCACCATGAGTCTGGGTCGGGATGTCCAGACTGCAGGCTGGCGGGGCTGCAACAGTCAGTCGGCCAACTATTACGATACGCTGCGACCGACCGGAAATTATCTGTATCAGTTCCAGACACCCGTGCAGGGCGCCGAGGCCACTGCGACCGGCTGGACGCCCGCGCTGGACCCCGGTCTGGGCACGGTGCTGCCGGGCTCCGATGTGCTGACCGTGCGTTACGCCGCGGAAACCAATATCTATGTACGCGAGTTGATGCCCTCCACCTCGGCAGTGATCAAGGTCAATGCTGACGCGGATCTGTCGGCCATCAACAACGGCGTCAATGCGGTCGTGGTTCTGTCCAACTGCCGCGCCAGCACAGTCTTCCAGGTCACAGACTGGAGCGCTGCCAGCGCGTCGCTGGTGCACAACACGGGCACTGATCCGCCGGTCGGCAATGCGACCAAGGATCTGGGCGAGGCCTATACCGTTGGCGCACGGGTCATGACCATGCGCACCGTAAGTTATTTCCTGCGTGAGAGCCCGCATGGCACGGGGCCCTCCCTGTTCCGCAAGGTCAACGACGACCCTGCGGCGGAGCTGGTCAAGGGCATAACCGATTTTCAGGTGCGCTACGGCGAGGACAGCGATGGCGACAACCTCCCGGACAACTACCGCACGGCCGATGCCGTGACCAATTGGCGCGATGTGATCAGCGTGCGAGTCGCCTTGCTGGCTGCGTCCCTGGACGGCAAGGTGTCCGAGCCTGATCCGCGCAGTTTTGATTTGCTCGGTCGCGTAATCGGCCCGTTCGGCGACCGCCGCCTGCGGCGGGCGCAGACCGTGACCTTCGCCGTACGCAATGCCACACTTTAGGAGTCCTGCCATGCAGTCACAATTTTCGGCTTCGCCGCATCGTCAGCGTGGCGCCGCGCTGATCGTGGGCTTGCTGTTGATCCTGGTACTGACGATCACCGCCGTGGCCGCGGTGCGGTCCTCTGTCGTCCAGGAGCGCATGACGCGCAATGCCCAGAATTCGGCGATGGCCAAAGAGGCGGCCGAGGCCGCCCTGCGGGCGGGCGAAGCCCTGCTGGCCGGCGCGATCCTGCCGATATTCAACGGCTCGGGCGGATTTTATCCGCAGGGCGTGCTGGGCGCGCCCAAGCGCTGGACCACCATCGACTGGGACGCCACGACGGCAGTGCACCCCTGGACAGGATTAACCGGGGCGCCCGGCGCGCTGGCCGACGTCCGCGCCGATTTCATCATTGAGCAGCTCGATCTTGCAGTCGTTTTCACACCCCGGAACCGGGGCCAGGCCAAGAAGGGCGGAGGCACTGTGCAGACCAATGACTACTATCGCATCACGGCGCGCGCGTTGGGTGCTGATGGGCAATCCCCCGTGTTCCTGGAATCGGTGTTCCGCCGCGGCTCTGTCGATATGGAGCG
>JBFIIN010000368.1:0-4002 GCA_041601225.1 Oceanococcus sp. | reverse complement strand
TCGGCATCAAGGAAGCCACGGCGAAACGCCGCTTCGAGCAGCTGCCGCTTGCCGTCCTCGTAATCCTGGTGACGCAGGCGCTGGCCCCGGAGGGCCAATAACGGTCTGGTCGCCTTGCTAAGGCTGGGCTCGTCGCGGCCAGCCCCGGATATATCCAGCTGCACATCCTCGACGATCACCGCTTGTCCGGGGCGGACGATATAGGTCGCGCGCCAGGAGCTTTCGCTCATCTCGAGCTGTGCGTCGATCTCTGGCGCATAATAGCCAAAGGGTTGCAATGCCTGCCGAATTTCGCTGCTCGCGCGGTTGTGCAGGCGCCGGACGACGCGCGGCTCGGCAGCCTTGGCCAGCGCGCGTATACCCAACCAGGATTCAACGTTTTGCAACAGTTCGCCATCCAGGCCCTGGACCTTCACTTCGGCGACGCTGGCGAAGCTGTACGCTGCGAGAATCAGCGCGCCTGACACTCGTAGGTATAGGGTCAAGCTAGTTCCCGGAAATGATGGCTGGACTAAAGCGCTGTTGCTCGTTGTGCTGATCCACCGGGACGTGCAGGCTGAGCCAGTGTTGCAGGTCCCGCCATATGCGCTGCCTTTCGCCCGCGGAGGGCAGGATGCCCGAATAGGGAAGTTCAACGGTGATTACCGGCACGCCACGTTGCACGCCGGCGAAATTTCCCAGCGATCCGGGGTAGGTTCCGAGCAGATTGAGGTATAGCTGTCCCAGCTTGCGGGGCGGATTCGCCGGTCCATCAAAATCCACGATGCCAAAGGGCGCATGCACCGCCACAATGGCATCGGGACGAAAATGTTCCATCTCGTGATACAACCATTGCGACTCGGGCTCGGACAGGGGTTTGGGTCCCGGATAGCGCCGTGGGTTGCGTTTGGTGCGGTTGACCCAGTAATCACGGGAACTGTTCTCCCAGTCTGGAGTGGGAAAGTTCCGGTTCAGATCGACGCCGTTCAGATTCATGCGCTGTGCGGGCCGGCGTAGCAGGCCGTCAGGGTTCATGCTCGGCGTAATCCGCCAGTGAAAAGGGGTGTCATTGCGCTTTTCCAGCTCGCGCATCCAGGCCACGACTATGCTGATTGACGAGAGCTCGTCGCCATGAATTCCCCCTACTAGCAAGATGCGTGCGCGCGGCACCTCGGGTTCCGGGGGCAGATACTCACGGATCAGAATGGGTCTCTTGTCCACGCTGTGAAACCCGCTGCTGGCAAACGGTATAAGCTCACAATCGCTGGTTTTGACGCTACCCAGCCGGCCGCTGAGTTCCAGGCATGCGGATTTGGTGACGTCGGCGTTTTCGGTGGCCATGCTCGCTGTCGTCAACAGCAGGCCGCCCATGAGCAAGAGCCAGAGCCCGGGCATGTTCAGAACGCCGCGAGCGATCTGTCGGGAGGCCTATTTTCGTGACTGCGCGACGAGGTGGTTAACAAGTTTGAACAGTTTTTCTGGGTTGCCGGCCATACCAATACCGCTGTGGTACTGGTTGTCGACGGCAATCGCGGGTACACCGGTGATACCCAAGCCGCGGATAGTTGCTTCCGCCTGTTGCACCTTGCTATCCACGATGAAGCTGTTGAAAGTGCTGACAAAAGTTCCTTCGTCGACCCCATGTTCGATAAACAGCTGCTGAATATCGGTTTGGGTGTTGAGTCGCCGCTTGTGCTTATGTAGTGCGGCGAATATGGCCGGATGCACTTCGTCCAGAATCCCGAGGGCTTCGGCCGTGAAGTAGGCTTTGCTGTGCAGAATGCCGACCGGGCGGCCCAGCGAAGCAGGCAGGCGATGGAAATCCACATCGTCGGCCTTGCCATTCGCCAGCCAGTCCGCGACGCTGCCTTCCAGGTGGTAACAATGCGGGCAACCGTACCAGAAGATCTCCACCACATTGGGCTTGGTGATGTCTGGATCCGGAGTCGCCGTGCGAGCCGCCTTGTAATGGGTTCCCAGCTTGAATTCGGATGTGTCGGCAGACTCGGCCGAACAGGCCAGGGGCAGGCAAAGCGCGGCGAGCAAGGGCAACAAGCGGAAAATTTTCATCTGAATGATCTTTCTAGTGCAGGCCGGAGAGGTAGGACGACAAAGCCTCGATATCGGCATCGGTTAGGTTTTCGGCGACCTTGGACATCATCTGGGCGCTGGCAGTTCCCGACCGCTGATTATCCCGGTAGGCCCGCAATTGCGCGGTGCTGTATGGGGCATGCTGGCCGCTGATGCGCGGATAGGCGGCGGCGGCATTGCCCAGGCCCTGGGGGCCATGGCAGGCGGAACAGGCCGTTATGCCGTCAGCGGCACGCCCGCCGCGATACAAGGCCTCAGCAGCTGCCGCCGTATCTGGGTTGGCAACGCCTGGCTTGCTGGCCTGTGCCGCGAAGAATGCGCCGAGATCGTGCATGTCCTGCTCGGTCAGGGCAGCGACCTGCCCCGCCATGATCGGGTTTGGGCGGCTGCCATTCTTGTAAGCTTGCAACTGAGCGACAATGTATTGGCTGTGTTGACCCGCCAGCTTTGGCCATTCCGGATTGGCGCTGTTGCCATCAGGGCCGTGACAGGCGGCACACACGCCGGATTTGGCTTTGGCCCGCGCGGCATCGCCGGCTTGCAAATTTTCGGCTTGCGCCAGGCCGGCAAACAGGCCGAGCGTGAGCAGTAGCGACATGCGCATCATGATGTTTGAACTCCTGAAAATTCGAATGGGCCGGGCTCAACAAACAAGCAACGCGGTCCGGATTCATTTATCGTTGCCAGAATCGATAATTCTAACCGATGACCCAAGCTCCGAAAAACGATGCCCCCCAGGTGAATTGGCCGGGATGCCAATTCCTGACCTCGGCCGCCCGTCTGGCGGACCTGCCGGTGGGCGGTGTGGAAGTCGCTTTTGCCGGGCGCTCCAACGCGGGCAAGTCCAGCGCCCTGAATACTTTGACCGGGCGCAATGCGCTGGCTCGCACCAGCAAGACACCCGGCCGAACCCAGCTTATCAACCTGTTTGAACTGGCCCCGGGCTCGCGGCTCGCAGACCTGCCGGGCTACGGTTTCGCCAAGGTTCCGGCGGAAGTTCAGCGCCGCTGGACTGCACTGGTCGAAGCCTATTTTCGGGTCCGCGAGCCGCTGGTGGGGGTTATCGTCATAGTCGACATCCGGCGCGGACTCACGGACCTGGACAAGCAGCTGCTGGGCTGGCTTGCGCCGTCGGATCGTGCCGCGCATTTGCTGGTCACCAAGTCCGACAAGCTTTCGCGCGGCGCGGCACGGACCGCGATCGATGCCATTCGCAAGGCCCTGTGGACCCAGTTCCCCGGGGCCACCGCGCAGCTGTTCTCCGCAAAAACCCGGGAGGGGGTCGATGAGGCGCGCGCCAGGATCTCCAGCTGGCTGGAATGGCAGTGAAGCTTGATCCCGCGAGGCGCCGCCAGATACTGAGTCTTGCCCTGCCCATCATTGCGGGCATGACCTCGCAGAACATTCTCAATCTGGTGGACACGGCCATGGTTGGCGCGCTGGGACCCACGGCTCTGGCCGGTGTGGGCATGGCGAGTTTCCTGAATTTCATGGCTGTCGCCATGATCATCGGTCTGAGTTCGGCGGTGCAGGCCACCGCTGCGCGCCGGGTCGGGGAAGGGCGACTCGATGAGGCGGGCGTGCCGCTCAATGGGGGCCTGCTGCTTTCCCTGGCCTTCGGAATTCCTGCTGCGCTGGCTTTGTGGTTCCTCAGCGAGGACCTGATGGCGGCGCTGGTGGACGACCCTCAGGTCGTCGCCCAGGGCGCGCCCTACTTCCAGGCCCGCGCCGTGGTCATCGCAGCCGTGGGGATGAATTTTGCGTTTCGTGGCTTCTGGAGCGCGACCCACAATACCAAGCTGTACATGCGCACCCTGTTGATCATGCATGTGACCAATGTCTTATTGAATTATGCGCTGATTTTCGGCCATTTCGGCTTTCCCCCATTGGGAACGCTGGGCGCGGGTTTGGGAACTGCTGTGAGCATCGTAT
>JBFIIN010000367.1:0-4022 GCA_041601225.1 Oceanococcus sp. | reverse complement strand
GCCCGCGCGCTGCGCGCCGATCGGTGTGAGCTCCTGGCCCAGCCGCGCTGCCTCTTCGGCTGGAACTTTGGCCCCAAGCGCGCTTAGAAAGCTGCACAGAAAAACAAACGCCAGAATTCGCATTGCGGTCACTGTGGTCAAATGGGCAGGGTCGAGCCTAACAAAGCTGAGCCGGATTCGCGCCCGCGATTTGCACGCCGGCTTTCCAGGTCGCGCGTACCCGCATTTGCGCCAGATCTTCACGCGCCCGCGGCCAATCGCTATCCAGCAGACACAGGTCAGCGTTCATCCCGACCTGGATATCTGTCGCAGCCGCGCCCGGCGCCTTGAGCGGCGACAAATACAAGGCCAATGCTTGTTCAGCAGTCAGCGCCTCCTCGACGCCCAGAAGCACGCCCTGAGCCGTCATACGGTTCGTGGCGGACTGCATCGCCCGCCAGGGATTCAAATCCCCGTAAGGGGCATCCGAGCTGCCGGCTAAAGGCACAGCGGCGTCGAGCCAGCTGCGCAAGCGATACAACCAGGCTTGGTCCTGTTCGGCCACCTCGCGCAAATACACATCACCGCGTTCTAGGACGAAGATCGGCTGGGTCACGACGATCAAACCCAGTTCAGCCACTTTTGCCAGCTGCTCCGGGGGCGCTACGCCCGCGTGTTCAATACGATCACCGGCCCGCGCCCCCGCCGCTTGCAGGGCGGCCAAAGCAAAAACCAGTTCGGTGCGACTGACGCAATGAAAGGCCACGCAGCGTCCCGCGGCATGGGCCTGCTGGATGTCGAGACAGAGCGTATCGAAGTCCGGCAAATTCGATTCCAGCAAATGAAATTTGCGCGGGCCGATACACAATCCCGGGACCGACTCCGCCCCATCCAGGTCGGGGCCACCCATGAGCTGCACATCTTGCAGCAAGTCTCCGCACGCCTGGGCATCCAGCAGCGCTAGCCGGTCAGCGCGATCATTGCGCGGTGAGGTGTCGGTCACCGCCGTAATGCCATAGCCGGCCAACTCTCGGCTGAGCTCCCGCAAATTCGGGCGCTGGCCGCCCAGACGTTGCCGCAGCCAGTCATCGGCATCGTAGATGCGTCCGCTCAAGCGGCCATTGCGGCGCTCAGGTGGATCGTCATCGGCGATCTCGCCGAGTGCTTCCAGACCCAGGCTATTCAAAATCCATAGGCGCCCGCCCCGATGCTGGATGCGCACGGGACGGTGGGGAACAGCCGCGTCCAGCCAGTCCCGATCTATGTCGCCGGCCACCGTCGGGTGATAGGCCACGCCACGCAACCAGCCCTGACCCGGCGCTGCGGCTAGACGGCACCGCAAAGCCCCGGCATCTGCGACTTCAGGTGGACCGCAGTGCACCGAAGTCGCTGCCGCCGCAGCGGCGTAGAGATGTATGTGGTGGTCGCGCAAACCGGGCAGCAACAAACCACCCTGAGCCTCAAGCACGGTTTCACCCGGCAGGCTGGGCAGAGTCGCAGCCAGGGCCGCAACGCGACCTTTGGCAATCCGAAGATCACGAAAACCCATGCCCGGCAATTCCGCCTGGCGAATCAACATGCCAGGGCCTTGAGTACGGTTTCGCTGTCCGCGCCCAAGGCCGCGGCTGTGGCCGCGCTACGCGACAATCTTGGTGGCGCCACATGGGCTAAGGCCAGTTGCTGCCACGCGGCCCAGCGTTCGCGCCGCGCCGCGCTGGTCGCCGGCAGTTCAAAGTGCAGCGCATGAGCCAGTACATCGACCATTGCGACCGACAACAGGCGGCCACCGCCCTGCCGAAAGCTGGACCAAGCCGCCAAAGCCGCATGCAGCCCCGTCATGGGATCAGCAATCGCATCACCCACGAACACACCGGCATCGCAGCTTTCTCGCATGAGACTGCTCAGTCCGGCAGCGACACCGGCATCATCGCCAAAGGCGATGCGCCGGGAAGATTCGAGATCGCGACCATAGCCGCTCAAACTCAGCCAGGTCAGACCGGGCTGCTGTGCGACCAGGGTTTCTGCGGATAGGCCCAGCTGGGCCATGGCCCGCGGGCGGGAAGCTTCGATGACGATATCGACGCTGGCGATCAGCTCACGCAAGCTTTGCACACCGGCTTGAGTACCCAGGTCCAAGGCCAGCATCTGCTTGCCGGCATTCAGCAGGTCGAAGAATTTCTGCGGCCCACGCCGAGCGCCATCCGGTCGGCTGGGTGATTCCAGCTTGATGACTTCAGCCCCGGCCAGCTGCAGCAATTGGCCGCACAAGGGGCCGGCCCATAAACCGGACATGTCCAGGACCCGCGGGGCTCGTTTTGGATGGGAACTCGGTTGGCCCTGAACTGTAATTTGCCACCAGGCCTGTGGCCTCGGCGTCGCGTCCAGACCGCAGGCCAGGCCCAGCTCCTGAGCGCGTTCCACCAGCACCACAGCACTGCGCTGGGCAACCACCAATGCTATTGCTGACCAATCGGCAGCCGGATGCTCCAGCCAGGCCTCGATCGCGTCCCAATCGTCGGCACGGGGCAAATTCAATGCCAGCGGGCCATCGGCGGCCTGTAGCAAACGACAGGAACCCCCGGGCGCAACCGCGCCCTGGCGAGACAGCCCGAAGATAGCCGCACGCTCGGCCAGCAGGCCCGCGCCATCGCTCAATTTGAGTTCCGGAGCCAGTGCCGCCATCGCGGCCAGCGCGCCGTCAGCGCAACTGGCCAAAGGGGCCGGGCACATGAGCGGCGGTCCATCGGCGGCGCCCGTCAAACTCATCAGACCACTTTCCGCCCAACGCAGGGCGGGATGTATAGCCACAGGAGGCCGCGGCAAAGCCGAATCTTCCCCGAGTGCAGTCAGCAGTTCCCGGGCATAGCGCGCCGCCGTGCCCGCGGGATCCGCCGCCAAAATCAAGCCGCCAGCTGCTCCGCGCGAGATTTTATTCCTTCACTCATGCCGGTGAAGCCGGCCTGCATGCGGCCGCCCAGCAAGCCGCGCACCAGCGGCATCATCCAGCCCTGCAGCTGAAAATGGGAACGGTAGCGCGTGCGCCCATTACCCAGGTCCTCGATTTCGTGACTGCGCCGGCTGGACAGGGCGCCCAGCGGAAAGGGTTTCATGCGATAGGCCAGGGTCTTGCCCTCGACATGCTCGAGGATGACCTCTTCCTGCGGCTGCGGCGGCCCAAGCAGCTTGACCTTCATCTTGATCGGATCGCCCGGCTGCAAGCTGGATTCACAGCTGCGCACAAAGGGATTCCACTCGCCGTAGCTGGCCAGATCGGTAATAACCTGCCACACCGTTGCCGGCGGCGCGTCCACTTCCAGTACATGCTCGATGGTGAATGACATTACGCCGCTCCCTGTAAAAATTCCTGCCGGATCACCCGGCGCAGGATCTTGCCCATGTCGTTATAGGGCAATTCGTCTTTGAACACGATGGCTTGGGGCACCCGCGATGAACGCAAACGCTCACGGACCCAGTTTTGCAATTCCTCAACCGCCGGCGCAGCGCCGGTACGCAACACCACGGCCGCAGCCACCGCTTCCCCCCATTGCTCATCGGGCATGGCGACGACCGCGGCATCGGCGACCGCCGGGTGCTCGATGAGCACATCCTCGATTTCACCGGGCGAGATATTCTCGCCGCCACGCACGATCACGTCGTCCTCGCGCCCGTCCAGGAACAGATAGCCTTCATCATCCACAAAACCCACATCACGGGTACAAAACCAACCATCGCCATCCAGCGAACTGCCCAGTTCCAGATACTCGCCCGATACCTGCCCGCCACGCACGAAAATCGTACCGACTTCGTCTGGACCCAGGGCCTGGCCCGCGTCATCGCGAATCTCGATCTCCACCGCAGCGGTGGCCTGCCCTACCGATGCCAGTCGGCGCTCAATCTTCGGGTCGGTGCTGGCCGCCGCGTCGCGATGAGCGTCCGGGGTCAGCACCGCAATGGTGGAACTGGTCTCGGTCAGCCCGTAAGCATTGGTGAAATCGACCTGCGGAAACAAAGCCATGGCGCGGCGTATCGTCGGCAAAGGCATT
>JBFIIN010000366.1:0-4038 GCA_041601225.1 Oceanococcus sp. | reverse complement strand
GGCCAGGCGGTGGATGCCGGCGAGCATCCCCCGGTGGTGTCGGCGATCCTCAAGCAGCAGTGCACCGAACTGGGACAGGAGCTGGGCGTCGACGCGATGGACGTGTTCGCCGGCAGCGGCGTGATGCAGGGCCCGAATAACATTCTCGGGCAGGGCTACGCCGGCGCACCGGTGGGGATCACGGTGGAAGGCGCGAACATCATGACGCGCACGCTGATCATCTTCGGCCAGGGCGCCACGCGCTGCCATCCGTATGCGATGAACACGGTGCACGCGGTCGAGAACGAGGACGTGGCCGCCTTCCGCGCCAATCTGCTGGGCTGGCTGGGCAACTTCGCGCTGAACATCGGTCGCACCCTGGTGCGCGGCCTGACCCGTGGCTGGTCGGCCGGCTCCCCGGTGTCGGGACCGACCGCCACCTACTTCCGCCGCCTGGGCTGGGCGGCGTCGCGCTTCGCGGTGCTGTCGGATCTGGCCATGTTCACGATGGGCTCCAAGCTCAAGGCCCGCGGCAACCTCACCGGGCGCTACGCCGACGCGCTGTCGTTCATGGTGCTGGGCACCTCGGCCCTGCGCCGCTGGGAAGCCGATGGTCGCCCGCCCGAGGATCTACCGCTGGTGCAGTATTCCCTGGACTACTCCATGACCCGCATCCAGCAGGCCTTTGAAGGCATCTACGCCAACTTTGACGCCCCCGTCATCGGCAGCTGGCTGCGCACGGTGGGCCTGGCCTGGCTGCGCATCAATCCGCTGGGCAGCACACCCAGCGACAAGATCACGGCCGCCTGCGCCCGCGCGATCCAGCAGCCCGGCGCACAGTTCGATCGCCTGACCGACGGAGTGTTCAAACCTGCCGCCGATCAACCCGGCGCCGGACGCCTGCTCAATGCTTTCCGGCTTGTCCATGCCGCTCGGCCGGCCGTACTCAAAGTCATGGCAGCCCAGAAAGCCAACAAGCTGCCGCGCGGGCCGCTGCCTGCCGAGATCGCCGCGGAAGCCGTGCGGGCCGGGGTCATCAGCGAGGCGGAGGCCAGCACCCTCAAACTGGCGCTGGCCGCACGCCTGGAAGCCATCGAGGTCGATGTGTTCACGCCCGAGCAGTTCTATCGGGATTCGGATGCCGAGGTCAGACCGACGCTGGAAAGTGTGCCGCAGAAAATGGCGGTTAACGCCTAGGCCAGCTGCCTCGCTGTCACTGATGCCCCGGACCCCCGGGGCATTTTTTATGGCCCGTCCGGCGTCTCGGCTTGCATGGCGAGCAGGCTGGCATTCCCTCCGATGGCGGTGGTATTCACCGTGAGCGTGCGCTCGGTCATGAAACGCTGCAAATAATGTGGACCGCCGGCTTTGGGGCCGGTACCGGACAGGCCCTCTCCACCAAAGGGCTGCACTCCGACCACCGCGCCAGTCATGGAACGGTTGATGTAGCAATTACCCACCCGCAGCCGCTTGTGGATGTGTCGCCAGGTGGACTCGATGCGGCTCTGCACGCCCAGGGTCAAGCCGAAGCCCCGCGCGTTGATCGCATCGATCACGCCGTCCAACTCGTCCGCGGCGTAACGGATCACGTGCAGGATCGGTCCGAAAACTTCGCCGGGCAGGTCATCCAGGCTTTTGAGTTCAAACACGCAGGGGGCGACGAAATGCCCCGCGCCCTCGGGCAGCGCGCCGCCTACCACGGGGCTGGCGCGCTCGGACATCCGCGCAATATGCGCGAGCAAATCCTCCCGCGCTGTCGCATCGATCACCGGCCCGAGATCGGTACTGAGCAAACCCGGATCGCCCAGACACAATTCCTGCACCGCGCCGGCCAGAGCGCGCAAGATGGGCTCGGCAACATCTTCCTGCACGAACAGCACGCGCAAGGCGGAACAACGCTGGCCGGCGCTGCCAAAGGCCGACTGCATGACATCCTTGACGACCTGTTCTGGCAACGCGGAACTGTCCACCAGCATCGCGTTAAGCCCGCCGGTTTCAGCGATCAAGCTGGCTATGGCGCCCGGCCGCGCGGCCAGCTGCCGATTGATTGTTTGCGCCACCTCAACCGACCCGGTGAATACCACCCCGGCCACCCGCTCGTCGCGGGTCAGGGCCGGACCCAGCGATTCACCAGATCCCAGCACCAACTGCAATACCTCGCGCGGCACGCCGGCTTCGTGCAGGAGTTGCACGGCACGCCAAGCGACAATATTGGTCTGCTCCGCCGGCTTGGCGACCACCGCATTGCCGGTCACCAGCGCCGCCGCAACCTGCCCGACGAAGATGGCCAGCGGAAAATTCCAGGGGCTGATGCAGACAAACACCCCGCGCCCATGCAGGCTCAAACTGTTGTCCTCGCCCGTCGGCCCGGGCAACTGGTGACGCCGAGCCAGCAGGCGGATCTGCACGGCGTAGTAGCGACAGAAATCGGCGGCTTCGCGGACTTCGGCTATGCCATCCGCGATGGTCTTGCCGGCCTCGCGGGTCAGCCAGTAGAGAAATTCGTCACGCCGGTTTTCAAGCAGCTCAGCCGCCCGTTCAAGGATTCTGGCGCGATCCTCCGGCGCGCGTCCCTCCCAGCCAGGCGCGGCGTGGCGAGCCGCATGCAGCACGCCATCCACCGATTCGACCGGAGCCGCCCGCCAATGGCCGATCACGCGCCCGGGCGCGCCGGGATCGTGGACCGGTTGTTCAGCCTCCGGCCTGAGCTCTGGCGCGACCAGCGGCGTCGCACACACGGGCGCGCGACTTCCCCAGGCAACCGTGGCCTGCGCCTGCTCCGCAACCTCGCTGGCCGCGAGGTTCAAGCCCTGTGAATTGAGCCGGTCGGGATACAGGGCCAGCGGCAAGGCAATGCGCGGACTCGGTTTGGGCTGAGCCTGCGTCAACTGGGCGAGCGGATCCGCCACCAGCGCCTCCTCGGCCACCTCTTCATCGAAAATTCGGTTGACGAACGAGGTATTCGCACCATTTTCCAGCAAACGCCGGACCAGATAGGGCAGCAAACTTTCGTGGCTGCCGACCGGGGCATAAATGCGTACCGGCAAATCCGGATGATCCCGCCGGATCACCTCATACAAAGCCACGCCCATGCCATGCAGGCGCTGAAATTCAGGCAGCGAACTGCCCGCATAAAGTGAGAGCACCGCTGCGATGGTATGCGCATTGTGGGTGGCGAACTGGGCCTGCAGCGCACCGCCATGCTGCTGCAAGCGCCGGGCGCAGGCCAGATAGGACACATCGGTTGCGCATTTGCGGGTAAAGACCGGATAGCCCGGCAGCCCCAGCTCCTGGGCCAGCTTGATCTCGCTATCCCAGTAGGCGCCCTTGACCAGCCGCACCGGAATGCTGCGGCGGGTCTCCCGCACCCAATCCGCCAACAGGTCCAGGACCGCCGGCGCGCGCTTCTGGTAGGCCTGCACCGCCAGGCCCAGGCCATCCCAGCCACTCAGACCGCGGTCGCGATACACCGCGTGCACTATGCCCAGCGACAATTGCAGGCGGTCCGCTTCCTCGGCATCGACGGTCAAACCGATGTTCTGCGCTCGCGCCAGCTGGGCCAGCTCCAGCAGGCGTGGCGTCAACTCCGCATTCACGCGCTGCGCTTGCGCATAGTGGTAGCGCGGATGCAGGGCGGACAGCTTCACCGAGATGCTGGGCGCGGCCACCGGATCCGAATCCCCGGCAGCCTTGCCGACGGCCGCGATGGCCTGGGCGTAGGCCTGGAAATAATGATCGGCATCGGCCTGGTTCAGGGCGGCTTCGCCAAGCATGTCAAAAGAGTAGCGATCGCCCGACTGGCGCTGGCGGCCCGCCCGACGCAGGGCGGACGCAATGCTTTGTCCCATCACGAACTGGCCGCCCATCATGCGCATGGCGTGACGCAGCGCCAGGCGGATCACCGGCTCTCCACTGTGATTCACCAGGCGGCGCAGACCACTCACGGCATCGCCCTCGGCCTGGGGCCGGATTATCTTGCCGGTGAGCATCAGGCCCCAGGTCGACGCATTGACGAAGACCGATTCACTGCGCCCCAGATGGGCCTGCCAGATCGCCCCG
>JBFIIN010000365.1:0-4039 GCA_041601225.1 Oceanococcus sp. | reverse complement strand
GGCCCTGCTGTTCGGCATGGTCATGCTCAACCTGACCATGCCGGTTCTGGCCCAGGCCTTTGCCGGCATGCTGTCTGAAACCTGGTCTTTTTTTGAGACCTGGGTGGGGCTCTAATATGTCTGGTCCTGGTCGTGTTTTCATCTTGTGCTGTGCATGAGCGCGCGGCCGCGACGGTATTGCGGGTGAACGCCGGGGTCGTCGCCTGTAGGCGCACCGCGCCCGCACGGCTAAGTTCAGCGGCTTTGACCCCGCGCAGCCCGGCCCAGGGGCATTAGCGATGGCTGAAAGCGCCAGCGCCCAGGAAAAGACCGAACAGCCAACGCCCAAGCGCCTGCGCGATGCGCGGGCCAAGGGCCAGGTCCCGCGCTCTCGGGAACTGGTGACGGCTGCGGTGGTGACGGCGGGAGTGTCCGCGGCCTTGATGCTGGGGCCGCTGCTGGGCGGCTCGGCAGCGGCCTTCTTGCGAAACCGGCTGAGCTTCGGTCGCGCCGATGTGATGCGCAGCGATACCGTGGTGCAGGCGATGGCCCAAGGTCTGGCCGACGGCATGATCTGGACTCTGCCGTTCCTGGCTGCCGGTGTCCTGTCAGGCGTGGTGGCACCCCTGCTCTTTGGCGGTTGGGTCTTCAGTGCCAAGGCGCTGGCCCCCGACCCCGCGCGGGTCGATCCGATCAAGGGGCTGGCGCGCGTATTCTCGATGAATGGCCTGATAGAGCTGCTCAAGGCCGTCGCCAAATTCGGGCTGCTGGGTGTCATGGTCGCCGTTGCGCTGTGGAACGCGGCCGATATCGTCCTGGGCCTGGGTGCGATGGACATCCGGACGGGAATTGCCCGCGGCCTGGGTCTGTGTATGTGGGTTCTGCTCGTGCTGTGCGGGGGGCTGGCCCTGATTGCCGCGATCGACGTGCCGATTCAGCGGTACAACTTCATGAAGAAGATGCGCATGACCAAACAGGAAGTGCGCGATGAAATGAAGGAAACCGATGGCCGTCCCGAGGTCAAGGCCCGAATCCGGCAACTGCAGCAGGAGGTCGCCCAGCGACAGATGATGCAGGCGGTGCCGACGGCTGACGTCATCGTGGTCAATCCACGCCATTTTGCCGTCGCCCTGAGCTACAAGGCGGCCACCATGTCGGCGCCGCGTTTGGTGGCCAAGGGCGCTGATGAACTGGCGGCCACGATCCGCGCGCTGGCGGTCGAACACCGGGTGCCGCTGGTCGAGTCGCCAGCTCTGGCGCGGGCGCTGTACCGGCATGTCCAGATCGGCCGGGACGTGCCGGTGGCCCTGTACACCGCGGTGGCGCAGATTCTCAGCTACGTCTATCAGTTGCGTCTGCCCCAGACCGCGCGGCCGGCCCGCCCCGAAGTTGCGGTGCCGACCGAATTTCGCTGGGATCCGCCGGCGGATTAAAGACTGCTCGGCGCGGCCCGGGACTTGCAGCGCACAGCGAAAGTGTTCGAGCCGGACCTGCCACGATGCCTATCGTATTGACCGAGTTGTTTGCCGCATTGAATCAGGCGGGTCGGCGCGGGCTGGGCGCGCCCATCCTGTTGACCGTCATGCTCGCCATGATGGTCATTCCGATGGCCCCGCTACTGCTGGATCTGTTCTTCACCTTCAACATCGCGATGTCGATCATCATCCTGCTGGCGGTGGTCTACGCGCTGCGCCCGCTGGAACTTTCGGCTTTCCCCAGCATGTTGCTGATTGTGACTCTGTTGCGCCTGGCCCTGAACGTCGCATCGACCCGCGTCGTGCTGCTCGAAGGGCACACCGGACCTGGTGCGGCCGGACGGGTCATAGAAGCCTTCGGTGCCTTCGTGGTGGGGGGCAACTATGCGGTCGGTCTCGTGGTCTTCGTAATCCTCACGATCATCAATTTTGTGGTGGTGACCAAAGGCGCCGAGCGCATTTCCGAGGTGAGCGCCCGCTTCACCCTGGATGCCATGCCGGGCAAGCAGATGGCGATCGACGCGGATCTCAATGCCGGCTTGCTGACCCGCGACGAGGCCCGCGCGCGGCGCGACGAAATCCGTCACGAGGCTGATTTCTATGGCTCCATGGATGGCGCTTCGAAATTCGTACGGGGTGACGCCCTGGCCGGGGTTCTGATTCTGCTGATCAATATCGTGGGTGGGCTGATCGTGGGCACCGCTCAACACGGCCTGCCTCTGGCCGAGGCCATGCACAACTACACCCTGCTGACGATTGGCGACGGTCTGGTCGCCCAGTTGCCGTCGCTGATGCTGTCCTCCTCGGTGGCGATTCTGGTAACCCGTATGTCCAAATCGCAGGATATGGGCGATCAGGTGATCGGCCAGCTCTTTGGTTCACCCAAGGCCCTGGCTCTGGCGGGGGCCATGCTGACGGGCGTGGGTTTCGTTCCGGGCATGCCCAATGCGGTATTTCTGTTTTTGGGGCTCAGCTGTGGCGCCTTGGCCTGGTATCAGTTCCACCGCGCAAATCGGGGCCGAACCCGGGCGGTGGAAGCCGAGCCAGAATCCGCTGCCCAGCCGCGCGATCTGGATTGGGATGATGTGGTGCCGGAAGATCCCATTGGTCTGGAGGTCGGGTATCGATTGATCCCACTGGTGGACGAACGCCAGGGCGGCCAGTTGATGGGCCGGATCAAGGGCGTGCGCAAGAAGCTGACGCACGAGCTGGGTTTTCTGGTGCAGGCGGTTCACATCCGCGACAACCTGGAACTGGCTCCCAACGCCTACCGGCTGACCATATTCGGATCTGTGGTCGGCAGCGGGCAAGTTCATGCAGACCGGGAAATGGCCTTGTCTCCGGGCCATGTACATGGCCCGCTGGAGGGCATCAAAACCATGGATCCGGCCTTTGGTCTCGAGGCCTGGTGGATTGACCCCGCGGAGCGGGCCAAAGCCCAGGGACTGGGCTACACCGTGGTGGACGCCGCAACCGTGGTGGCCACGCATCTGTCCCAGGTGATCAAGGATCACGCTCACGAATTGCTGGGCCATGACGAAGTTCAGCACCTTCTGGATGGCCTGGCCCGCGTCACGCCCAAACTGGTTGAGGATCTGGTGCCCGGCAAGCTGTCGCTGTCCGTCGTCGTCCGTGTTTTGCAGAGTTTGCTGGCCGAGAAAATTCCGGTCCGCAACCTGCGCTCGATTGCCGAAGCTTTGGCGGAGGCCGCAAGCAAAAGTCAGGATCCCGCCATTCTTGTCGGCGATGTTCGGATCGCGCTCGGTCGTCAAATTGTTCAGGAAATCAATGGCCTGGACGAGGAGCTTCCGGTGCTGACCCTGGCGTCCACGCTGGAACAGATGTTGCAAGAGTCGCTACATGGACAAAGCGCAGTATTGGAACCCGGCCTTGCCGACGATCTGCACAAGTCAATTGCAGAGGGCGTGCAGCGGCAGGAGGCGGCCGGCCAGCCCGCGGTCTTGCTGGTGCCCGCGCACCTGCGTGCGGTGCTGGCGCGCTTCACGCGCTCCACGCTGCCCAGCCTTCATGTGCTGGCTTACAACGAGGTTCCGGAATCCAAGCGGATTCGCCTGGTTGGCGCTTTAGGCGGCCAGCCCTAGACAACATCAGGCCATGAGGATCGCTACATCATGAAGATCAAACGGTTTGTTGCCAAAGACATGCGTACCGCGATTCGCATGGTGCAGGACGAACAGGGCCCGGACTCCGTGATCCTGTCGAATCGTCGGGTCGGCGACAATATTGAGGTGGTGGCGGCCACGGACTACGACGAATCGCTGGTGCACCAGGCCATGCGTACCGACAGCGCGCTGGGCGGCCTGGAGCGGCCCATGTCGTCGCCAGCCACTCGTCACCAGGCATCGCCCGAGCAGCCCCTGAGCGCCCCGCCGGGCGCCGCCCGCGACGCGCCCGGCGGCGCTGCGCGTGACAAGCGCCAGATTCTCTGGGCGCAAGACCCCCACATGCAGAAGCTGGAACAGGAAATCGGTGATCTGCGCAGCATGCTCGAAGGTCGCCTGGGCCAGGTGGAAAATCTGGCCTTTTGCGGGTCGTACCGGTCGATGTGGGTCAGGGCATAGGTC
>JBFIIN010000364.1:0-4069 GCA_041601225.1 Oceanococcus sp. | reverse complement strand
TCTGCATGCGGTAGCTGCGCGCCGCGCTGCCGCGGTCCGCGCCGGCCACGAAGGGATTGCTGCTGCCGGCCGCCGGCAGGATATCCCGATCGGACACCGCGTCCACCGGTCGGAACAACGGGTCATAAAGGTTGAAGGACATGTAGCGTGCATGCGGGAATTCGCCGTCCAGGCTTACGCTCAGACCGTCGATGACGGGTATCGCCGCCACCCAGTATTTGGCGTAGATATCTGGATACAGGGTGTTGACGGCCGCATCGTCAATGGTCACCGACCAGAAGCAGTCGCGGGCCGCGGCGCCTTCCTGACCACCCGGTGGCGGCCCCACAGGCGTCGTCGAGCGCGCTGGCGCCGGGCTCAAATGGGTGTGTTCACCCTGACATGCACCCAGCAGTGCCAGCAGGGTCAGCAAGATGATGCGCATGGTTCGTCTCCTTGTCCGCATTGATGCAGCCAAGCTTAGAATGCCCGGCAGGTCAAAACTTGTCAGCGCGCGCCAGCTTCTGGTCCGCCAGCACCGATGCGGAGAACATGGGCGAGGAACTGAGCACCATCACCACCTGGGCGGCGGCCATTGCCGATGCGCTGGAGGGTCTCCAGGTGGCGCCGCAGCCGCTGTTCGCGCAGGCCGGTCTGGAATTTGATCGTCTGCGGGACGTCGATGCGCGCTATCACGTCGGCGGAATGACCGTGCTGTGGCGGCTGGCGGCCGAGGCGACCAACAGCCCCCATATTGGTCTGCTTGTGGCCAGTCAGATGCAGCCCGGCGCCCTGCATGCGCTGGGCAGCGCGCTGCTGGCCAGCACCAGTCTGGCGGATTCCTTCCAGCGTCTGGACCGGTATTCGCGGCTGGTCAGCAACGCTGGCCGCTGGATCGTTGCGGAGCAGGGGCAGCAGGTTTTCGCCCGGCTGGAGGTTGTGGAACAGGGAGTCCAGGTCGCGGACGAGGCGGTCGATGCCTTCCTTGCCGCAGCGGTGCGCATCGGCCGGCTGATGACGCTTGATCGCTACCGGCCCTTGCAGGTCCATCTGGTCCGCACAGCACCGGCCCGGCCGGCAGTTTATCGGGAGCATTTCGGCTGCCCCGTGCAATTTGATGCCGCATGCAACGGCCTGCTGATCGACCTGGAGAGTTGGCACGCGCCGGTGCGCGGCGCCAATCCGGCGGTAGCCCAGGCGACCGAAAGAATTGCCCGTGACTATCTGGCGCGGTTTGATCGTGAGCGCATCGGCCACCGGGCCCGGTCGGAGCTGCTGCGCCAGCTCCCGGCCGGCGAGCCTTCGCTGGCCGAGCTTGCGGCCACGCTGCAGCTGAGCGCGCGCAGCCTGCAACGCCGGCTCGGCGATGAGGGGCTCAGCTACAAGCAGTTGCTGGATGAAACACGCCGGGAATTGGCGATGGCCTACCTGGGACAGTCTCGCCACAGCCTTACCGAAATAGCCTTTCTGCTGGGCTTCTCGGACCAGAGCAATTTCAATCGGGCCTTTCGGCGCTGGACTGGTCAGTCGCCCCGCCAGTTCCGGACCCACAGACTGCGCGGAGCATCGCAGAAGACAGTCTGAACCGGGTCGGCGGCGCCGCCGCAACGCGCCCTGACGCGGCCCGGCTGGGGCCTCGGCCAAGCCCGCCATGGCAGGCTCCCGACCGCGCGGGCAGGGAAGCCCGGTCGTGGATATCCGGCAGAGACAGCGCCTCCGATTGCCCCGGAACGAGAACCCGCTAGCATGGGCGGGGGACAAGCCGGGGAGCGCGCATGATCGTCGAACAAATCTGGACTGCGAACCGCTTTCGCAACTTCAACTACCTCGTTGCCTGTCCGGAGACCGGGGAGGCGCTGGCGATTGATCCGCTGGATCACCAGAAGTGCCTGGCGCTTGCCGAAAGACGCGGCTGGCAGATCACCCAGGTGCTCAATACTCATGAGCACTTCGACCATATCGGCGGCAACGGGGCGGTGATCGCGGCGACCGGGGCGAAGCTACTTGCCCACGCCAACGCGGCCGGAGCGATCACGGGTATCGATCGCGGTCTGGAAGCGGGGGATGTGATCAAGGTTGGCCGTAGCGTCGAACTCCGGGTGCTGGACACCCCGGGTCATACGATGGCTCACGTCTGCCTCCTGTCGCACACCGATGTCCCTGCGCTGTTCTGTGGCGACACCCTGTTCAATGCCGGGGCCGGCAATTGCCACCATGGCGGGCATCCCGACGAGTTGTATGACACCTTTGCCGGGCAACTCGCAAAGCTGCCGGACCGGACCCTCGTGTATCCCGGCCATGATTATTTGGAGAACAATCTGGGATTCACCCTGGACCGGGAACCGGACAATCAGCGCGCCGAGACCCTGGCCGGCGAGGTTGCGGGCCGGGACCCGGCTGCCGCGCTGATCACCACATTGGGACTGGAGAAAGAGGTCAATACATTCTTTCGGCTGCACAGCGCCACGCTGATCGCGCGGCTGCGCGATGCCTTTCCGGATCTTCCGGACGAGCCGGATGCGCGGACTGTGTTTCTGAAGCTGCGCGAACTGCGCAACAACTGGTAAACGACCGGCGGCGGAAGCTTTTTTTCAGCCTGTGTCGCCCTGCTGTTTCCTCACGCAGTTCGCAAACGACGCCGGGAAGGTCTTGGTTCAGGTCGTCGGTTTTTCAGCAGCCGCCCCGGCGGAACGTTCGGATCTGATGGCCGCTTGCGGTATGCCTGGACCGCTCCGGTCGGCGCGGCCGCCGGGCGCGGCAGCGACCCGGGCCTTGGCCATCGCCAGGATGCGCGGGGTCGGCCGTGCCAGCTGCACAACCGGAGCGTGAGCTTCGAACCGCCGCTTGAGGCTGTGCGGTCGCGCGCGCGGTTGCGGTCGCTCGGGTGATCCGGATGCGATCCGTCAGGCGACCTCAGAGTGTCTTCAGGTATTCCATCAGCGCGCGGCGTTCGGGGTCGCTGAGCGCCTGTGTCCAGGTATGGCCACGATTCTTTTTGGAGTACATGTTGGTGTTGAAGATCATGCGATCTTCCAGGCCCTGTTCGCCGACGGGCGGTGGCACCAGCCAGGTCGGCCACAGCAGTCCTCCCAGGAGCAGGTCTGCGCCCCATTGAATCTCGGTCGGCACATCCTGCGCGGGCTGGCAGGTGTAGTAGGGGATGCCCGCGCCGCCGTCACCGCAGTTCATCTCGTCATAATTCCAGCCCAGGCGCTCCCAGTCG
This sequence comes from Oceanococcus sp., assembly GCA_041601225.1. Taxonomy (GTDB): domain Bacteria; phylum Pseudomonadota; class Gammaproteobacteria; order Nevskiales; family Oceanococcaceae; genus JBFIIN01. The sequence continues at coordinate 867 of JBFIIN010000364.1, read as the reverse complement.
TAACCGCCGGATGGCCCATGGATACGCGTCTCGAACGCATTGAAATGCACGGGCGTGGTCGTACGCTGGCGGCGCCAGACTTTGGGCCGCGCATCCGGATCAAGCACACTCCAGACATTGGGCACCGAGCCATTGTGGAAATAGGGCGCGCTGGCCCAGACCCCGTGCAGAGGCGGCGTCACGTATCCGACGGTCTTCTCTTCAAAGCCGCAGGCGCCCTTGATCCGGCCCGCCGATTCGGCCAGACCGGGGTCGGGAATCTGGCCCAGGGTGGCGCGGAACAGGTCGCCGGCGGCATCGGCCAGCAGTTCCAGCTGTCCGCTGTGGCCCAGCTGACGCGACAGATGGTCGGCGAAATCGCTGCCGGACACGCCGGCGAACAGATAGTCGTCCATCAGTTCGGTCACGGGATCCTTCTCTTCCGGCAGTACATAACCCTCGACGGCATCCGGGTAGGACCACCAGAAGGTGGAGACATGCTCGCGAATCTCGCTGGCCCAGCCTTCGGCCTGCGCCGGGTCGGTGTCGATGATCTCGATGGGCACGGTGTAGCCTGCGGTGCCGGCCAGGCGTGGATCGGGCAGAAAGCGGGGGTCGTTGGCGTAGCGTGGCGAATAGGCGCCGTGGCATCCGGCGCATGAGCCGTTGCCCTTGGGGCGGGGGATATCGGCATTGAGCGGCTCGGCCCACAGATCCTTTTCGTGGAACAGGATCGCGCCCTGTAGCGCCAGCGTGCGGCGGATGCAGCCGGGGTGATCGGCGCCGGACGGCTCGCCATCGGGACCGCTGCAGAAGCCGGCCGGATACGCCGGAGCTTCCACGGTCAGCGACCACTGGTGCACGTCTTCATAGATACCTTCGTTGGCT
>JBFIIN010000363.1:0-4094 GCA_041601225.1 Oceanococcus sp. | reverse complement strand
GTCACCAACGTCAGCTTTGTCGCACAGGTCGTGGATTGGATTCCCGACCTGCTGCATGACCTGGTGCGGCTGGCCTACCATCACAAGGGCTTCGCGCTGATTCGCATTCTGCAGCGCTGCCCGCACTTCATGGACGATGAGTTCGAGCCGTGGGTGCGCAACCCGGACCGTGTGTTGGTCCTGGAGCACCCGGACGGAATTACCCTGGATCCCGGCCTGGGCAAGATCTACCGCAACCGGCAGAAGCACGATCTGCACGACATCCACGCCGCGCGCAAAATCGCCAGCAGCACGGATCCGATTCCGGTCGGCCTGCTGTATTGCAATTCCGATGTGCCTAGTTATGAAGCCCTGCGGCGCCCCGCAGTCCCGAATTCGGCGAGCGCGGTGGCCCGGCTTCTCGACCAAGAGTTCGACAAGTTCACGATCTGGCCGGCTGAGCATGAATAGTCCGGCCCGCAACGTGACCCCACCGCTTGCCACAGCGCAGCCACGAGCCTGCAGCGCGCTGGCGGCCAGCTATCGACATCTCGATCAGCTCCGCTACGACTTCCCCTTGCTGTTATGCGCAGGAGGCGGGTTGCGAACGCTGCGTGATCTGATGAACGACACCCTCAGCCACATCGCCCCCCGGGGTACGCCGGGCGAGGCCCTGCGGCGGCGCGGTCTGGCCCTGGAGACCGAGCTGCGCAGATTGAGCTTGGCCCAGCCACCACAGACGCTTTCCGGTCAACTGGACCGCGCGATGCACACGCTCGCCGCCGCATCCCTGGACCATAGCGAACTGGCTGCCGACTTGGCGCGCATCCGGGCCGCCGTCGACGGCGACGGGCTGCTCAGCGATTGCGGACCGGACTGCGCCGTCGCGGTCCTGCGGCACCTGTGGCTCAGCGTGTTCGCACAGCGTATGCGCGAAATGCGCACCCGCATCGATCGACGGGCCCAGCAGCTTGCCGATCTACTGCGGGCCGCGGAACTCGCCTCACCGGCTGGCCGCCAGGCTGACGCCCTGCGCCGCGCCCTGCCCGGCCGATTGGGCGCCAGCATCAACACATCGACCCTGTCCGGAATGCTCGACACCACGAACCAACGGGGCGAGATTCCACCGGCGCGGCGCACACGCATCGAGGCCGTACTCGCCACCCTGCGTGGGCAACGCCTGTTCGCGAGGACACCGGACCTGGTGGCCTCACGCTGGCAGTTCGCCAGCTGCAGCGAGGCCGCCGCAGCCTTTGCGGCCCGCCTACCCGAGCTCGTTGCGCTATTACGCGCGATGCGCATCGCCGAACTCGAGCTCGCGCATCGCTACCATGAGAGCCTGCACGACGCCTATTTCGCGGACTTTGGCGAGGACGATGTCAGCCCGGAAGACTTCGAGTCCCTGCCCGCCCTGCTGGTCTACGTGCGCAATCCTGAGGTCGCCGAGCAGGGCGCGATCCTGCAGGCGCTGGACACCAGCCTGCCGGTCAAAATTCTCGTGCAGCACGACGACATCCTGTCGGAACTGCCGCTGGCCGCGGGCAAGTTCAGCCTGGGGACCCACGGCGGCCAGCTCGGGCGGGTCGCGCTGGGAGTCGAAGGCGCCTACGTCGCGCAATTGGGCTGCGCACAGCTGGTTCGCAACGCGGACTGGATTCAGGACGGGCTTGAGGGTTCTGTCCCCGCGCTCTTCAATGTCTACGCGGGCCTGGTCGAGGGCGCGGCAGCTCCCTATCTGCTTAGCGCTGCCGCAGCGGAGGCGCGCTCATTCCCCGCATTCCGGCGTGATCCGCGACGGCCCGTTGTACCGGGCGATGCATTGGGTCTGAGCCGGAATCCGCAGGCAACTGAGGACTGGCCGGCCTACCCGCTGGTAACCGAAAACACCAACCAGCAGCGCAACACGCTCATGCTGCGCTTCAGCTTTGCCGATTTCGCCTCGCTGGATCCGCGCTACGCCCACCATTTTGCGCCGATCGACACCGCGCGTGCGGCGTTCACACCCGTCGACCAGTGGCTCAAGCAGCCGGATCAAGAGATGGCAGCGACAATCCGGCTGGCGCGGCCTGACGGCCGGGTCCAGGTCTGCGCGGTGGACGATGCCCTGCTGCGCGCCAGCCGCCGCTGCCTGGAATCCTGGCATAGCCTGCAGGCGCTCAACTGCCCGGCGGGCTTGGCGTTAGCGACGCTCAACGAAGCGGCGCCGGAACCCCCAGCGGAATGCGCAGAATCGCCGGCAAGCCCGGTGAACGACGCGCCGGGCGGGGCCTATATCGAGACACCGCGATGCACGACCTGCGAAGAATGCGTGCAGATCAACGCGCGCATGTTCGCCTACGACGCGAACAAACAGGCTTACATCGCCGACCGGCACGCCGGATCATTTCGCGAACTGGTCGAGGCCGCGGAAAGCTGCCAGGTTTCGATCATCCATCCGGGCGAGCCCCTGGACCCGGACGAACCAGGGCTGGACGAGCTCAGAGCCCGCGCCCAGCTTTTTCTCTGAGAGTGATTGATCCAGGTCACGGTTCGCTGCATTCTAGGGCCGCTGCCGGTTTCTAATGGGTCGCCGACCTGCCCCGCACAAGGAACTATTCATGCACAGATTTCTGCAGTCGCTTTACACGGACCATCAGAACATACTCAAACTGCTGGTTCTGTTCGAGCGCGAAATCAAGGAATTTGAGAACGCCGGAAACCCCGACTACACGATCCTTGAAACGGGAACCGAGTACTGCGCCGAATACATGGACGAGGTCCATCACCGCAAGGAAGAGCAGATGCTCGACCAATTGCGCAAGAAGGACCCGGAGGCTGCCGCCAAAGTCAGCGAGCTGACCCAGCAGCATCATGAGCTGGAACATCTGACCCACCAGCTGGTGGCCGCTATCACCGCGGTACACGACGATGCGTTCGTCAAACGCGAAGACCTGGTACTGGCGGCGCAGCGCTGGGTGCAGGCCTACCAGGACCACCTTCGGTGGGAGGAAAAATATCTGTTCAATGTCGCCCGCGCCGAGCTGTCCGACGCGGACTGGGATGCGGCTCAGGCCCAATGGGAGCATGTGGTCAATCCCCTGCACGAGAACGCCAAGGATGAACGTTTTCGGCAGTTGGCTGCCGCCGTCGCGCAAGTGACCGCTTAGTGCGCCGCGGCCGGCGGTGGGCGGTCGCAAAGCAGCCGATAGACGCACAGAGCGAACCGAGGCGCGGCTCTCTCCGGCTTAGCGCTCGCCGGCCGCTGGGTACGCTACCGCCAAGAAAGCAGGTGGCGGACCTATCGCAAGCGGATGCGTCGAATCCGGCTTTCTGAATCGTTGAAGTGGCGGCTTTTCGCTCGCGCACTCGATCGGTATCGATAGGCTTCGAGAAGCAAGTTCAGAATCCCCAGCCCAACTGCAGGGCCCAGATTCTCGGGGGTGCCAAGTTCGGTTGAAAGCCAAAATCGTTAACCACCAGGCCGGCAAAATAGGCGGTGTTGGTCAGATTGCGCACCGACGCCGTCAGGCTGAAGCCCCAGTGCGTGAACAGATAGCCGAGCCGCGCTCCCAGCAGCCAGTACGCGTCCTGCCGGGTCAGCAGACGATTGGATGCTTCGTAATCGGTTGCAGCCGTGTAGTAAACATCGATGCCGGCGCCAAGCACCCCGGCCCCCAGGAACCAGGCTTTGTTGAGCATGGCGCTGGCGGAGAATTTCGGGGTGCGCACGATGCGATTGCCGCTGTAATCCTGATTGGTCCGGAAATAGCCCTGATCATCAAAGCCCGAAGCGTCGGGAAACGCGGCATAACGCGCGGCAAGCCAGGCGGCGCTGGCGGTGAGCATCAGATTGTCGATCCGGGCCGGCCAGAGCTGGGCCGCGAGATCAACGTCAATGCCCCGAACCCGTCCGCGCGCGGCGTTCTGCAAGCTGGTCAGTCCGCCCGCGAAAATCGAGACATAGATTTGTTGCAAATCCTGGATGTCGTAATCGAAGGCCGCGGCATTGACGCGCAGACGCCCATCCAAGCCAGTCGTTTTGAGCCCGAGCTCCCAGGCGCGCAGGCGCTCAGGGCGCACGTAATCCGGGGGATCATAGATGCCCAGCGTGTTGTAGGTTGCCGCCTTGGTGGCTT
>JBFIIN010000362.1:0-4129 GCA_041601225.1 Oceanococcus sp. | reverse complement strand
TGGGCCGTACCCTGGACTATGTCCGCGAGCGCAAGGCTTTCGGACAGCCCATAGGCTCCTTCCAGAACACTCGTTTTGAGCTGGCGCGCATCAAGACCGACATCGAGGTGGCCAAGGCTTTTGCCGAAAAATGTGTGGGCCTGTACGCGCAGCAGAAACTGGACCCCACCACGGCGGCGATCGCCAAGGTGGCCACAACCGAGATGGAATTCCGGGTCTGCGACAAATGCCTGCAACTGTTCGGCGGCTACGGGTACATGCAGGAATATCCGATCTCCCGTGATTTCGTCGATTCGCGGGTGCAGAGAATCTATGGCGGCACCACCGAGATCATGCTCGAGATCATTGCCCGCGACCTGCTGGGCCGCTAGCAGGACCCGTGGCGTGGCGAGATTCGATTGCCAAATAGCCTAGGCTGCACCTAAACTGGTTCGCGCTACATTAAATCGACGAGGCGCTCGTATAGAAGCGCAGGGAAGCTCAGGGGAACTATGATGAACAAAATACGCATCGCAGCCGTGGCCGTCGCGACGACGGGGGTATTAGCTATGGTATCCGCGCAGGCTGCGGAGACCAGCAACACCATGGCGGTCACCATGACCGTGGTCGGGACCTGTGGGGTGGTTGCCGAACCATTGGACTTCGGTACCGCAGCCGGCACGATCAGCGCCGATATTGATGTCGATACCACGATTCAGGTGGTCTGCACCGCAGGCACGGCCTGGGATCTGACGCTCGGGCCCGGTACCGGTTCAACCGGGCCGACGCCACGCGCAATGACCAACCAGAGTGACGCCAGCGAGGCCAGCTACAACCTGTATACGGCGGCGGACCGACTGGTTGTTTGGGACGAATCCGGAGGACAGGTTACGGGTACCGGTGATGGCACGGCACAGGACATTCCGGTCTTCGGTCGGGTTCCACCACAGACGGTGGCGCAAGGTGTCTATAACGATACGGTTGTCGCCACGCTGACATTCTGACCCGCGCGGGTCAGCTTATGAAATCTGTGCTGGGCGCCGTAAGCGCGCCCGGGTTCGGTTTGGGCCTGCTGATCGTCAGCTGCATTGCCAACGCCGGCCAGTTCCGGGTTGCTCCGACCCAATTGGAGTTCAGCGGCGCCACTCGTTCGGCGTCGCTGACCGTTACCAACAGCTCCGCGACACCTCTGCATATGCAGACGCGGGTGCTGCGCTGGCGTCAGGTTGATGGTGCGGACCAGTTGCAGGCGACAGATCAATTGGTCACCAGCCCGCCGATCGCCACGGTGGCGCCAGGCGCCGAGCAGCTGGTGCGGGTTATTGCCCTGGGCGAGCCGCCCCACCACGGCGAGGATAGTTACCGGATTCTCGTTGACGAGTTGCCCGGCACCGATGCCCGTGCCGCGGGCGAGAATGCGGTTCGCGTACTTCTGCGCTACTCGGTCCCGGTGTTCGTACAGGGCGGTGACGCGCTGGTGAGTCGGCCGCCGGATTTTGTGGCGCGCGTATCCGCAGAGGGTCAGCTGACTCTGGTCGCGCACAACAATGGCGAGCGCCGCGTTCGGCTGACGGCATTGACGCTGCTGACCCCCCAGGGTGAGGTGCAGCCCTTTGGCAGCGGCTTGCTGGGTTACGCTTTGGGCGGGCGACAACGCAGCTGGACTGCGCCACTGGCGGCTGGTATGCGTCTGGGTCCACAGCTGGAGTTGCGAGCGACCACCGACATGGGGGAAATCCGTGCCCAAGTTCCGGTCGTGCGGGAGCGCTAAGCGACTGTTGATCCTGGGCCTGGCTTTATATGCCCTGGACGTATCCGCACAGCCACCACGACTCCCGAGCGTCGACCACAATTCGCTGCGTTTGTTTCTCGAAACTTATCTCAATGGGGTAAGCACCGGGCAGATTCTCGAGTACCGCCAGACCCCGGACTGTCTTTATGTCAGGCCTGAGGAACTGGCCGCGATCGGGGTGGAACTGGCAGCCACCTCAACGTCTGAACTCTGTCTGGAGCGGTATCCCCAGCTGAGCTACTCCATCGTTCCGCAAGAGCAGGTCATCAAGCTCAACCTGAGCGCCGGGCAGCTGCGTCGGCAATATATCCGCGTCCAACAATCGGCGAGCGCCCGGCATCCGCCGCAGGCCGGCGCCGGGGCGGTCCTGAACCTGGATCTCTACGCCGATTGGTTGGACCAGGACGGTGCGGAGTCCATCCGGCAAGCGCAATCGGGATTCTTTGATCTACGGGTGTTCTCAGGCCCCACGAGCTTTTCGCAGACCGTGAGTGGGCGCAGCGAGGCAGAACCGGGTCTGATTCGGCTGGAGACAATGATTCATTGGTCAGACCCCGACACGCTCACCAGCCTGCGGCTCGGCGACACGATCTCCGGCGGTCTGGCGTGGTCGCGGCCGGTGCGGTTCAACGGCGTTCAGTTGCAGCGGAATTTTTCACTGCAGCCCAATTATCTGCGCTACCCGGGACTGGCTCTGTCCGGCACCACGGCCGTGCCGTCGTCGGTCGAGGTGTTCGTGAATAACGTGCGGCGGTTTTCCACCGAGGTGGACTCCGGTCCATTTGTCATTGCCGACCTGCCGATGATTACCGGTCAGGGTGAGGTGCGCATGCAGGTGCGTGACATCCTGGGGCGCGAGACGACCACACTTGTCCCGTTTTATTCGGCCCCCAGCCTGTTGCGGCCGGGGCTCCTGGATTATTCGCTGGATCTGGGATTTTTGCGCCGGGACTTTGGCCGGGAGTCCGACCTTTACGACATGAACGTCGCCGGCGCGGCGAGCGCCCGGCTTGGACTGCATCGTCTGCTCACGATTGAAGGGCGTGTGGAGGCGCGGGAGCAGCTCAGCAATGCCGGTCTGGGGGCGGCGCTTGGAATGGGTCGCTGGGGAGTCCTGTCGTTGTTTGCCGCCGCGAGCCAGTACACTCAGGAACGCGGCTCGCGCCTGGGGGTGGCCTATCAATTCAACCGTCCGGGGTTCGCTGTCTATGCGGCGCATCGCCAGACCCGGGACGCCTTTGCAGATCTCGCGGCCATGGTCGGCAGTCCTCCGGCACGGCGATTCAGCCAGCTGAGCCTGTCATTTTCGCGCCCGCACTGGGGTGCGCTCGGCCTGGGTTTTGTCGCGCTGGATGACCCGAACGGGGTCGACCGGGTCAGCGGGGCCGCGCAGACCTGCTTTGAGCTGGCCGGCTGCACGTCCGTCGAACAGGGCGCGTCTCGCGTCGCAAGTGTTTCCTACTCGCGTCAGATGGCGCCGCGAATTTCCCTGTTCGCCACGGTGTTTCGCAGTTTCTCCGATGACGGCAGCTCCGGTGGCAGCCTGTCGTTGAACATTTCCCTCGGCAGTCGGATGCATTCTTCGGCGGGTTACCAGGTGAGTAACTCGCGGATCAGCGCGAGCGCAACGGCGACGCGCTCGATGCCGCTGAGCGGTACCGGGCCGGGATGGCGGGTGCGGGTCAATGATGGCGCGCGCAGTGCACGGGAGGCCGATCTGGGTTACCGCAGCCGGGTGGGCACCATTGAGGCCGGGATTGATCACCACGACGCGTGGCAGCGCAGCAGTCTGCGGCTCAGTACCGCCGCCGTGCTGATGGGCGGCGAGGCCTACCTGTCGAATACCATTCATGATGGCTTTGCGATCGCGGATGTCGGTCTGCCCGGCGTGCGTCTGCGGCATGCCAACCGGGAGGTTGGCGTCAGTGGCCGGTCGGGCCGCCTGCTGATTCCGCGCCTGACTTCGTACTACGACAACAAACTGTCCATAGATCCGAACAGCCTGCCGCCAGGCTATGAAGTCGCGATGTCCGAGCGGCCCGCGGTGCCCTATGCCAAGGCGGGCGTCATGGTTGATTTTGAGGTGCGGAAACCTGCAGCTGCCGCGGTTCACCTGCGTCAGGCCGACGGGCAGGATGTCCCGGTCGGCGCGGTGGTGCAACTGGATCACGATGGTTCGCGTTATGTCGTGGGTTACGATGGCCAGACTTATCTGCGCGGTCTGCGGGCCATGAATCAGGTTACAGTCCGCTGGTCTCAGGGTGAATGTCGGGCGCGCTTTGCCTATCAGGCCGAGGCGACTCTGACCCGCATCGGGCCCGTGGCATGCCAATGATGACGCGCACCGTTTCGCACACC
>JBFIIN010000361.1:0-4133 GCA_041601225.1 Oceanococcus sp. | reverse complement strand
CTGGAGCGCGGGCCCGGCCACGAGCGCATCTCGGGTATCGAGCATCACCGCCACTTCGTCCGTGAAAGTCCGGCTATGGGCGGCGCCCGCCGCAAAAGCTTTGGGGTGCGGTCCGTGCGTAAAGCCCGCGGGGTGCCAGGTGACCATGGCCGGACCGATGTTGTCGCGTGAGAAGAAATCGCCAGCGTGATAGAAGATCACCTCGTCGAAGTCATCGTTGTTATGGAAAAAGGGCACTTTGAGGGCACCCGGGTCGGATTCGATGGGCCGGGGCACGAAGGTACAGACGACGAAGCGTGCCGCGACGAAGCTCGTGTGCGCCGAGGGGGGCAAATGGTAGCGGTGTGACATGAGCGGTCGGAACGCGCGCCAGTTGATGCGCACCACCGACAAATCGCCATGCCAGCCGATCGCATCCAGTGGATTGTAGGCGTAGTGCACGGACGAAACTGCGTGATGTCTCTTGATGAGAATCCTCCAGGGCTCGTCCGTCTGCTGGGCCAGAAAGTCCTCATCGATCGCCGGAATATCCAGCATGGCCGGATCGAAGATGGCCTGAGGTCCGACCAGGCCCTTGTCCGGCAGTTGAAAGCTGTCGTTGGTGGCTTCGATCATCAAAATTCTCAGCTCCGGCGCTGGCTCCAGTCGCCACATGCTGCCGCGCGGGATCATGACGTAGTCACCCTCGCAGATGTGAAGATGGCCGAAGTCGCAGTACAACTCGCCCTGGCCCGAATGGACGAACAGCAGTTCATCTCCGTCGGCATTGCGCACCAGGAACGGCATCTTCTTTCGGCAGTTCCAATAGCGGAACTGGCAATGGGGATTGCTCAACAGGCTCGGGCAGTCCCAGGGCGATTCGGCGCCGGCCTCGAGTCCTCCGAGGTCGTAAGCGCGCGGTCGCAATGGCCCTTCCCAGCGTTCCCAGGATGTGGGTGGGCGGCGGTGATGAAAATGGGCGGTCGGGCCGAAGAAACCCGACTTGCCCATTTCACGCTCGAAAATTGCTTCGGCCGGCAAATCCGCATGGGCCTGCCGCGAGACGGTGCCCTCCCGATGAGGAAATTGAATCCATTTGCGCATGTCTAGCTCCTGGCCGGGTTGGTCATGGGATTGGACTGATGTGGCGACAATATCCCCTGCCGCAACTGCGCACGCCGCCGTTCTGCGATGGCCGCCCTTTCCGGGGTGCTGCCGGCGGCGCGCGGTGATTCGGCAGCACCCGGCTTAACTGTCCGAAGCCAAAACACCGCGCTTGATCTGATCTTCCTCGATGGATTCGAACAGGGCCTTGAAGTTGCCTTCCCCAAATCCCTCGTCGCCTTTGCGTTGAATGATTTCGAAGAAAATCGGTCCGATCACCGTACTGGTGAAGATCTGCAGCAGTATCCCGCCGCCTTCGGTTGGCGCGCCATCGATGAGTATGTTCAGTTCACGCAGACGTTCCACGTTCTCACCATGGCCGGGCAGGCGTGCATCGATCTTGTCGTAATAGGTGCCCGGGGTGTCCATGAACGCCACACCGCGTTCGCGCAAGGCAACGACCGTGGCGTAAATGTCATCGGTGGAAAGCGCAATATGCTGAATGCCCTCACCCCGGTACTGCCGCAAAAATTCCTCAATTTGGGATTTTTCGTCGGCCGATTCATTGATCGGAATCCGGATTTTTCCGCAGGGCGAGGTCATGGCCCGTGAATACAGGCCGGTGAGCTTGCCTTCAATGTCGAAATAACGAATTTCCCGAAAATTTCCAATCTTTTCGTAGAACGCCGACCAAGTGTCCATGTTTCCACGTTCGACATTGTGGGTCAGATGATCAACGTTTAGCAGGCCCACGCCGGTTGGATGCTGGTCGATGCCCGGCAGTGCCCGAAAATCGACGTCATAGATGGTCCGCTCGCCATAGCGGTCGGTGAAATACAGCAGGCTGTTGCCGATCCCATACAGAGCCGGCAGGTTCAGCTCCATCAAACCCGGCTGCGCAGCAAAGGGATGAGCCCCATGTTGAACGGCATATTGGTAGGCGGTCGGTCCGTCAGCGACGCGCCATGCCATGGAGACGGCGCAAGGACCATGCGCGCGGGCGAACTGCTCGAAATGCGAGTAGGGCGTGGCATTCACCAGAAAATTGATATCCCCCTGACGGAACAGGGTCACATCCTTGCTGCGATGTCTGGCGATCGCGGTAAAGCCGAGGATCTCAAACAGGCTATGCAACTGTTCTATGCCCTCGGCTGTCGGGGCGGTAAATTCGACGAACTCAAAGCCGTCGGTACCAAGCGGATTGCTGGTTTGCTCCATCGGGTGTCTCCTGCGGGGTCACCCGGTGCCGGGTGCCGATAACTTGCCGTGCGGCGCGGTTTCGCCATACGACGGTGCGCGAGCGTTTAAGGTTCTGACCGATTATCCTCTGCGCACACCACCGGAGTAAAACGGCCCGGACCATCGGGGATAACCCATGTACGCCGAGTTCGCCTTCGTTGATCGCTATTTTCAGGCTCTTCCATGCGGCGATCAAAGTGGGGGTGATGGCCAGCGTTCTCCCGCCGGTCGAACTCCAGGGCCCGGCCTGCTGCCTGAACGCCGGGTGTGCAAAGGCCATGGGGCATATGCTTTGTGAGTTCGGTGGCGGCGCGTCGAGGCCAGCGCCATGGCGGGCGCTGACGGAGGCAGTTCGGCCTCATGGGAAGCGTGGTCCGGGTTTGGGGACTCCGATCGGGCTCGCCGAGGGCCTGATCCTGCGCCACCGCGAGGCCTCCGGTTTGTGGCGCTGAATCCGCATGGCGCTGGGGCCGCCGGTCGTGCTGCTGGCCTGGAGTCCGCGGAGTCAGGGCGCGTCGCGCCCCACGGCGGGGCGATCTCTGGGACAATTCGTCGCTGTACCTCCGCAACACGAGAGTTGACGCCATGAGCCAGATTGAACCCGTTCGCGCATACGCGGCGACGGAAAAAAGCGGGTCGCTGCAGCCCTTTGAGTTCACGCCGGAAGCGCTCGCTCCCGAGCACGTGGAAATTGCCGTGGATTATTGCGGCATCTGTCACTCGGACCTGTCGGTTCTGGATGAGGAATGGGGAGCCTCGCGGTTTCCCTTGGTGCCGGGTCATGAAATTGTTGGTCGGGTGGTTGCGCTTGGGGCGCAGGCCAAACGTCTCCAGGTCGGCGACGTGGTTGGCGTGGGCTGGTTTGCGTCCAGTTGTATGGCCTGTGGAGAATGTCTGGATGGCGACCAGCATTTGTGTGGCCAGACCCAGGGCACGATTATGGGACGTCATGGCGGGTTCGCGCAGCGGGTGCAGTGCCATTGGGCATGGGCAGTGCCGCTGCCGGCTGACGTGTCACCGGCGGCGGCCGGCCCCCTGTTTTGCGGCGGGATCACGGTATTCAACCCCCTCGTGCAATTCGGGATCAGGCCTACCGATCGTGTTGGCGTGGTCGGCGTCGGTGGCCTGGGCCACATGGCCCTGCAGTTTCTGGCCAAATGGGGATGTGAAGTAACGGCGTTTTCCTCATCCGAGGCCAAGGCTGACGAAGCCCGCAGACTGGGCGCGCATCGGGTGGTGTCGAGTCGCGACAAAGGCGACCTGAAAGCCCTGGCCCGCAGCCTGGATTTCATCCTGGTTACGGTAAATGTCGATCTGGACTGGTCGGCTTATCTGGCCGCCCTTAAACCTCACGGGCGTCTGCACTTCGTGGGTGCAGTGCTGGAACCGCTGAATGTGCGCGCGTTCAACCTGATTGGGGGACAGAAATCGATTTCCGGCTCGCCGGTAGGTGCGCCGGCGACCATGGCCAAGATGCTGGAGTTCTGTGCGCGCCACCGCATCGCGCCGTGGGTCGAAGAGTTTGGGATGAGCGAGGTCAACGACGCGCTGGACCATCTGCGCGCCGGCAAGGCCCGCTACCGAATAGTGCTGAAGAACGATTTTTCTTAAAGGAGGGTTGCGATGCGCTTGGTGTATGTATTGCTGTGGGCGGCCGGGCTTGGTCTCAGTGCAGGTGTTGCAAAGGCGGCGCTTCAGGGCAGCGAGGTGAGCTACGCTGGCGATGGTTTGGTGCTCAAGGGTTACCTTGCCTACGACGACGCTCTGCCCGGTGAGCGCCCGGCGGTGCTGGTCGTGCACGAATGGTGGGG
>JBFIIN010000360.1:0-4155 GCA_041601225.1 Oceanococcus sp. | reverse complement strand
CCAGGTGCGCCACGAAACGCACGTCGGGCTTGTCGATGCCCATGCCGAAAGCAATCGTAGCCACCACGATCACCCCATCCTCGTGCAGAAAGCGGTGCTGGTGACGATGACGATCTTCGCTGGGCAGGCCGGCGTGATAGGGCAGGGCGGTGAGCCCTCGGGCCATTAGCCAGGCGGCGGTTTCTTCCACGCCACGGCGGGACAGGCACTAGACGATGCCAGCTTCACCGGGGTGCTCGCGCTGAATGAAGCGCAAGATCTGCTCGCGACCCTGGGCCCGCTCGGCGATCGCATAGCGAATATTGGGTCGGTCGAAACCGCCGACATAGTGCTCGGCGGCCTCCAGGTGCAGCCGCTCGATGATCTCGCGGCGGGTGGGCTCGTCGGCGGTGGCCGTGAGCGCCATTCGAGGTACACCCGGAAACGCATCGGCCAAGGCGCCCAGCTGCATGTATTCGGGGCGAAAATCATGGCCCCATTGCGAAACGCAGTGCGCTTCGTCGATCGCAATCAGCGCCAGCTCACACTGGGCCAGCAAGGCCAGGGTGCGTTCCTGGGCCAGCCGCTCGGGTGCCACATAAAGCAGGTCCAGCGCGCCATCGCGCAGCTGTTGCTCGATCCGATTCTGCTCCGCAGCCGGCAGGCTGGAGTTCAGGCCGGCCGCCGCCACGCCATTGGCCCGGAGCGCGGCCACCTGATCTTGCATGAGCGCGATCAGGGGCGAAATGACCAGTCCGGTTCCCGGCCGCAACAGGGCCGGGATCTGGTAGCACAGCGATTTGCCGCCGCCGGTGGGCATCAGGACCAGCGCGTCGCGGCCCTGGCACACGGCCTCGATAATCGCGTCCTGGCCGGGCCGAAACGCGTCGTAACCGAATATCCGCTTGAGAACTGCGGCGGCGGTTTCGCTCATCAATCCCGGTCGAGAAAGCGCTTGAACGAGCCGGCGATATCGGCGCTCAGCTTGTCCAGGCGTTCGCGCGCCTCTTCCAGTTTGCTTTCCGCAACCTCGGTCAGCTCCTGGATGCCGGCCTTGGCCTTGTCGATCTGGCGCTCCAGCTCTTCAGCGGCGTCCGCCAGTTTCAGTCTCTGGTCGGCGGCCGTGCCGCGGGCCTGGGCCTTGAGCTGATCCAGCTTGGCCAGCTGTTCGTCCAGCTTGGCGCGAGCCTTGTCCAAATATATATCGCGTTTGCTCATCTTGACTCTCCGTATTCACGCAGGGGCGCCTAGGATACGGAATTGTTGCTGCGAAAACCGGTTTGAATGCCGTAGCATCCGCAGCCATGAGTACCCAGGACGACACCACCGCACGTTTGCTGATTACCTGCCCGGACCGACCCGGCATCGTGGCGGCGGTCAGTAACTTCCTGTTTCACCACGGTGCGAACGTGACCCAGCTGGATCAGCACTCCACAGATCCCAGCGGAGGCACCTTTTTCATGCGCCTGGAATTTCAGACCCCGGGCCTGGACATTTCGGGTACCGCGCTGCAACGCGCCTTCGGCGAAGTTGTGGCCAGGCCATTCAGTATGGATTGGCGGATGCGCTTTGCCGCCAATCGTTTGCGCGCGGCAATCCTGGTCTCGCGGCACGAACACTGTTTTGCGGAGATCCTGTGGCGCTGGTCACAGGGGGAGCTGCCGCTGGAGCTGCCGGTGGTTATCTCAAATCACCCTGATCTCGGACCCGAAGCCCGGCGTTTCGGTCTGGAATTCCGGCATGTGGATCTGAGCGGAACAGATCGCGTCCAGGCCGGCCAGCGTATTCAGGAGGCCCTGCCTGAGAATATCGATCTGCTGGTGCTGGCGCGCTACATGCAGATCCTTTCGCCCGAACTGGTGGCGCAGTTTCCACAGCGGATCATCAATATCCATCACTCCTTCCTGCCGTCTTTTGCCGGAGCCAATCCCTATCGCCAGGCCTTCGACAAGGGCGTGAAGCTGATCGGCGCCACAGCCCATTACGTCACCGCGGAGCTGGACGAAGGCCCGATCATCGAGCAGGACATCGCGCGGGTCTCGCACCGGCAGTCGCCGGACGACATGCGTCTGCTGGGTCGTGAGCTGGAGCGTCAGGTACTGGCCCGCGCGCTGCTCTGGCATGCCGAAGACCGGATCATCCTGCATGGCACGAAGACCGTCGTTTTTGTCTAGCCTGAACTGGTCATGAACCGCACGCGCCCTGGCTTGACCTTTGCATCCACGAAATTTTTCGCGCAGTCGTCCGGAGGCCCTGCTCCGCAATCCTGCGCGAAAATCCCTGCGCATCCAAACCTCTGCGCGATCATCGCGCAGCTGCATGAATAGTGCGGGCTGGTGACCGCGCTTGAAGAATTCCTGGCCCGCCGCGGGCTGGGGTCTGGCTACCTGCAAGACATCGACACCTACTTCCGCCCGCTGGCGGCGTGGATCGTGGAGCAGATCGGGGCCGGGGCCCGCGTGTTTGGCATCAATGGCGCCCAGGGCACGGGCAAATCCACCCTGGTGGAATTGCTGCACTTGCTGCTGGAGCAGGACCATGGCCTGCGGGTCGTGGGCTGGTCGCTGGATGACAGTTACCTGACCCATGCCGAACGGGCGCAACTGGCGCTGGATGTGCATCCGCTGTTGGCGACCCGTGGCGTACCGGGGACCCACGATGTGGGCCTGGCGATGATGGTGATCGCGCGCTGCCTGGGTTTGGCGCCGGGTGCTGAACTGGCCCTGCCGGCCTTCGACAAGGCGAGCGATGATCGCCGTCTGGCGGTGGACTGGCCCCGCATCACCGGCCCAGTTGATGCGCTGCTGTTCGAAGGCTGGTGCGTGGGTGTGCCGGCCCAGTGTCCCGAGGATCTGCTCGCGCCGGTGAATCCCTTGGAAATCGGCGCGGACAGCGACGGTCGCTGGCGAGGCTATGTCAACGCACAGCTGGCTGGCGAATATCAGGAGCTGTTCGGAATGCTGGATCGGCTCATCCTGTTGCGTGCCCCCGACTTCGCGAGCATCGCGCGCTGGCGCGCGCAGCAGGAAAACGATACGGCGCGGGCGGCCCCTGGGGGTGGTGCGGGTTTGATGGATGCAACTGGCCTGGCGCGCTTCCTGCAGCATTACGAGCGGCTGACGCGCCATGGGCTGGACTGCATGCCGGCCTTGGCGGACGTGGTTCTGGAGCTGAATGCTGACCATCGGCCGGGAGCTGCGCGTTACCGCTAGCGGATCAAGCTCCGCAATACCGTGCAGCTGAGGCTCAGCACTGCGAGCAGGCAGACGATCAGCGGGCCCGCGGGCAGGTCCCAGGCCAGCGACAGCCATAAGCCCAGCGCATAAGCCAACACGCCCACGCTGTAGCCCACCGCGAGGCCGCGGCGAGTCGCCAGCCCAACGGCGGCCAATGCCGGCAGAATCAATGATGCAAAGACCAAATACACGCCGACCAACTGCACTGAAGCCGTAATCGTGAGTGCGAACAGAAAATAGAAGGCGGCTGTCTCAGCGCGACCCCAAAGTGCCCACAGGGCCAGGATTGCGGCATAAAGTCCGGCAATCGGCGCCAATTGGGGAAAGCCTACCCACAGAATCTGGCCGGCAAGCAGGCTTTGCATCTGTTCTGCGCCATGCGGGTTGTTGGCCAGAACCAGCAAGGCCAGACAGGCCGCCACAACATACAGGCTGCCGATCAAGGCTTCCTGCAATTCGCGCCAGCGCAATTCGGTCCAGCTCAGCAGCGCCGCGGCGAGCAGCGCAGCTCCAGCCGCAATGATCTGACTGAGCCAGGGCGCACCGTCCAGGCCGGCGGCGCTGGCGACGATGACGCCCAGCGCCGCAACTTGCGCGATGGTCAGGTCGATAAAGATGATGCCGCGCTTGAGCACCTGCCGACCGAGCAGGACATGGGTGAGGACGACCAGCAGCCCGGCCAGCAGCGGAGCCCCCAGCAGTGACCAATCGAAGGCGGGCATCAGGGTTCGCGACCAGCGGCATCCAGGAGCCGCTGCAGGCTGAGCTCAAATAGCGCGACCAGGTTGTCCGCGCCGGGCACGCCACCCACGCTGAACGGCAACTTGATGGCGGGGATACCCGCACGCTCGGCCAGCCATTGTGCCGGGCGTGCATCCTGATAGGCGGCGTAAACGATGAAACGTGCCGGTCGGGTTTCCAAGCCGGCCAGAACCTGCTG
>JBFIIN010000359.1:0-4157 GCA_041601225.1 Oceanococcus sp. | reverse complement strand
GGGGCAGATCCCGACGGCGGAATATTCCGGGCAGCGCCCGAAGCCGATCTCAGCGAAGCTGCCGCCGCGTCCCGCAAAATCGTTGCTGCTGAAAAAGGTCCCGACGGGGTCGGGTTCGGTTTCCCGCCACTCGTACTGGTAGAACACTTCGATGCTGGAATTCGTGGTCAGATCCGCATTGGCCCAGATCATCCCGACCGGAATCAGCACTTCTTCCAGGGCAAAGCCCGGCACCCGCAGCTGGCTGGCGTCAGCCGCGACCAGCGAGTTCAAGCCGTTCTGGACGAAGGTCGACTCGCCCCAGTTCAGAACCTGACGGCCGGCTCTCAGGGTCACCAGGCGCGAGCCGAATTCGAAGGTGGTGTAGACATAGGCATCGAGCAAATCGGCGTCGTTGCCCACGTGATCCGATACGGCGTTCCGCTTGCGAATCAGGTCGGCCGGTGTGTGATTGCGCGTGGGGGCGCCGACATAATCCTGGGGATCGAAATAATCGTGATCATTCTGTACGGCATCGAACAGATAACTGCCGCGCAGGAATACGCCGAAGTGTTCCCAGGATCCGGACAGTTCCGAAGTGATCTTGGCCGCGGCGGAAATGAGTTCGCCCTTGTCAAACGCCAGATTGCCATCATCGCTATTGGTGGAGAACAGGCGGCCCTGGCGTCCATCGGCGGTCTGGTTGGCGATGCCGACCAGCGCCGGATCCTGTGACTCCACGCGTACCGCGGCGCCCAGGCTCAGGGTACTGTCCAGGCTGAAGCTGGTGCCCAGCGCGTCGAATTGCAGCGCCTGAGCCGGGGCGGCGAGGATGCTTGTTAGCAAAGCGAGCGAACCACGGAGCAAGTGTAAGGTTTTCATTGGCTATCTCCCGCGCTGCTGGATTGGGGACAGGTCGTGCCCAGGGGCAAGCAGGCGCCCTCCGAGGCCAGAAACTGCACCGTCTGGCTTTGCATTTCGAGGAACACCGGATCATCGACAGGGTTTGCCGTCGCTGGTCTGACGATGCTTGAGTGGGTGCCGGAACTGAACAGTACCCGGTTGCTGCCCTGCAATATCATGGCGGGGCTGATCGGCGCCGTAACCGGCGTGGTTGGCAGGCCCATCGCTGCGGCCAGCGGACCGGTACCCGACGTGGGTCCATCGATCAGGGCCTGCGGGTTGCCCATGACGTTGTTGGGGACTACCGCATCTCCAACGACCTCAATCAGATGGATGGGATGGCGATCCGCAGTGGCCGCTGCCCAGTTGATGGGGTCTCCGCTGTCGACGCTAAGCTGCGCCAGACGCAGGAAGACTTCGTAGGTGTCGGTGCCCTCATTGATGCCATTGGCCGCGAGCCCCGCTGCGACCACCGGGCCGAATGTTTCCGAACCGTCGAGGAGCTTTGCGATGCCGCCGCCTGGCATGGCCAAAGTGGCCGCACCAACCTCGTCGGTGAGCGCAAGGAAGGTCGAGCCCACGATGCCGCCGAGCGAATGGCCAATAAAGCCTACGCGATTCAGGTCCAGCGACTCATTGAAAGCGCTGCCCAGACGCACGTTGGCGAGCGATTTCGCAAGATGCAGGAGATCGACGACGGCCTGGCGCAGATTGTCGCGCGAAGTGACCGTACTGGACAGATTGATAAAGTAGCTCCCGGATGCATCGGCGACATTGTTTCCATCCAGATCGGCGTCGAAGGTCCGCTCGGTCGTTCCAGGCACGCGTAGCGGACTGCCCGCGGCTACGCCATGCAGAGGCAGATCTATGGCGATGACTACGAATCCGGCCGCACTGAGAGCAGGCGCGATGCCGAACATATTGCTCCGGTCGCCAGTTATTCCATGCTGAAATATCACCACCGGCCACCCGGATGCGGGCATCGGGGTATGCGGTCGGGTCAGCAGAACCGGTACGGTCTGCACGGATCGGGCAGCCGGGTCCGGGTAACAGATCGTCGTGCTGGCGGGCCGCAGCAAACTGCCGCAAGACGCACCGAGTGCCGGATGAGTCGCGGAGCTCACGGCACCATCATTCAGCCAGAACGTGCTGTTGATCTGAGCGGGTTCATCACTCAGGAAATAGGGGAGCTGCAGAAAGCCGGCGTAAATGTCCGCATCGGCCGGCAATGCCGCCGGCATGCTGGGATCGGAGGCTAGCACCACACTCAGATCCAGGCCAGAGTCCTGCACACCGACGGCCTGGGCCTGCGCGTTGGCCGCCAAGCGCACCAGTGACGGCGTGATGGACTGGGTGGTGAAGGACCAGGCCAGCAAGATGTCATCGCGGGCGATCACCGCGCGCGAATTGGGGGCCGCCGCGGACAAGCCGATCACCCCGTCCACCACGGGATGCACGAGCTGCTGTTGCAACTGGGCCAGCACGCCGATATCGGCCTGTCGCCCCGATAACGCCAACGCGGCCAGGATCGTATTGCTTTGATCGGTAACCGGGGTGGGATCGCGCAAGATCTCAAACAGTTCATTGACCAGGCCGGGCGCGCCGCCGGAACTGCGCAGGCCCGAGGTAAGGGCTATCAGATACTGCGTGGATTCGCTCAGCGGTTTGAGCCATTGAACCAGCAACCGGGTGCGTCCAAGAACGACGGGTGAGGGCTCCACCTCGAAGTCCACGCCGGGCTGCAGTTCGGCAAAGCGCTTGCTGTCGAAAATCCGGATCCCCGCCGCGGCATTGTCCAGGTCCACATCGCCGACCACATCCATGAACAGCGCTGCGGTGGTCGACCAGCCATCGATCTGTCCGCCGCCGGCCAGAGCCGCTGCGCCGAGCAGCGGGAATAGATTCAAGGTGCCGTCGGCCTGTGCATCAAGTCCCGACAGCTCCGCGCCGTCGCCCTGCGGTCCGGTGCCGAACAGGCCGTCGAAGGGCAAAGGGACTACAGCCGAGCCCGTGCTGCTGCTCGGTAACACGATGGGGTCGAACAGGGGTTTAGGGCCAAACTCGGTGCGACCGGGGTCCTCGACGCTACAGGCGCTGAGGCCGCCACATATCGCGACCGCCGCAATGGTGGCAATGCGAAAAATGCTCATCAATCTCTCCTTGGCTAACCGGCAGGCCCGTACGCCTGCAGGTCCGATTCCTTCGTTTATCGCCCGATGTACGTGAAAAGCATGTCAAAGCCTACGCCGAATGGGTCTGTTGGCAAGTGCGCCAGGGGTGATCAACCGCGACGGATGGCTTAAAGTGCTGCGGCGTGCATGCCGGTGGAAATTTGTGATTCAGTTTTTTGCCCGAAGTATCGGCCTGATGCTGATTGCGATTATCTTCAGCGCGGCCATCGTCGTGGGCATGAACCTATGGGTTATTCGGTCCGCCGCGCCGTACCTGTATGACAGCGCAGAACATTTGCCCACGGCCAATGTTGCTCTGATCCTGGGTGCCAGCCCCTATTCGCTGGATGGCAGACCCAGTGGCCATTTCCAGGGCCGGATCCACGCCGCGGTCGAACTGTTCACGGCAGGCCGCGTGCGCCACCTGCTGGCCAGCGGGTCGAATCCGGATCGCCGGTATAATGAACCGCGCAAGATGTTCGAAGCCCTGACCGCGGCGGGCGTTCCCGAAAGCGCAATCACCATGGACTTTGCCGGACGGCGTACGCTGGATTCCGTGGTGCGCGCGCGCGCCGTATTCGGCCAGCAGCGCCTGGTCATCGTGTCGCAGCGCTACCATCTCCACCGTGCGATATTTCTGGCGCGCCAGCGCGGCGTCGATGCCGTGGGTTACGTGGCGCCCAGGCCCCAACTGCACCGGCGCGTAAACGCGGAAATCCGCGAAGTTGCGGCGCGCGTTCTGGCGATACTCGATATCTATGTTCTGAATACCGAGCCGCATTTCCTGGGAGAGCTGGAGCCGATCAGCCTTGAGCCGGGTTAGGCCAGCTCCGCAGTATTGCCACCGGCCGCTTTCCGGCGCGGTGCGCGGCGCGCCGTCGCCCGTTTGGGCCTGCTGCTGATATGGGCCAGTTCGGCGCTGCTGAAGTCGTCAACCGCGATGACTTTTTCCACGGCCTGCCACGTTTCACGCAACAGGCGGGCCTCATCATGGCTGAGTATCGCCAACTGCTCCGCCTCATCAATTCGAACTCCGGGGTGCAGGGTGAGCAACTGCCCGTCACGGGCCGCCTTGTTCAGGCGCCGCTCCAGCCCTTCCGTTTC
>JBFIIN010000358.1:0-4162 GCA_041601225.1 Oceanococcus sp. | reverse complement strand
TGCGATCGGGAAATATGAAGTCACGCAGGAGGAATGGGGCGCGTGCGTCAGCCGGGGCCCCTGCGCCGTAACGGAGAATGGTCCAGCGACCAGTCAGAGCGGCAAGCTGCCCGTGGTCAATGTCAGCTGGAACGAAGTTCAGCAGTACCTGGGCTGGCTGTCTGAACATACGGGCCGCCGCTATCGGTTGCCGAGTGAATCCGAATGGGAATACGCCGCCAGAGCCGGCACCACCACCGCGCGATTCTGGGGGGACGATCGGGCGAATCAATGCCAGTTCGCCAACGGTGCTGATCTGTCGGCCGTTCGCCGACGCGCGGGCCTGGAGCCCATCGATTGCGATGATGGATTCCCGGCGCTGGCTCCGGTGGGAAATTTCAAACCCAATGACTTTGGCCTGTTCGATGTTGCCGGCAACGCGTCCGAGTTGGTACAGGATTGCTGGACGAAGTCGTATCGGGGCGCACCGAGCGATACCGCGCCCGTGGAGGCCGGCAATTGCGTGCAGCGGGTCATCCGGGGTGGCGGCTGGCTGTCCAAACCCGAACATTTGCGGACGCCGGCGCGCGGACTGACCTTCACTTACATCAAATCCGAAGATCTCGGCTTTCGGGTCGCGACGGACGAATAAGCGCGGCGCGCGGCCAGAGCCTGCGCGACACAATTCGAGCGAAGTCGTGAATCATTTGAAACCCGGCCGGCTCAGGGCGCAGATGTCGCCGGGTCAACATCCTTCAGCTCGGAGAAGAACTTTTTCAGGGTCGCTGCCAGCTTCTGCTTCAGCTCCTGGTCCGTCGCCAGACCATAGGCCTCAATACCCTTGATCGGCAACCAGCCCCGGTAAGGGTACGGCGGCCCACCGTCAAACACTTTGGTGAGTTGCACGCGGTGGTAGTACAGGTATCTGCCCTCCTGCTCCCGAGGTTTCGCCTGCGCGGTAACCACGACCTTGAGCTGCGGCACATCGGGGATTTGATGCCCGCTGGCCTGCGCGATCTGCAGCGTCATCGCGCGTAGCTCCGCGGGCGTTAGAGTGGCGTGCTTGCCGCGCACCACCAATTCGAAACCCCAGGCCAGTTGGCTGACAGCGCACAGAACCCAGGCCAGGATCAGATTTCTAGACATTGCGTACCCCTCCGACGAGCGCGGCCCATCCTAATCTGCAGCCGCGCGCCGGGAAAGCCGACTGAGCCGTTCAGAACTCACCATGAATCCGAATCGTGCGCGGCTGGAGGCCGTGGTCCCGACCACGATTGAAGTGCATTGTGCTCGGCCTCAGGCCATCGGTGAATCGGATCGCGTTCCGCTGAAACTCATCAAGCCGCAGTGATAAAAACCACGCTCGCAGCGATCACCAGCTGTGAGGCGAAATACAGCGGAATTCCCCAGACCCGATTGACGAATCCGGGCCGGACAAAGCGATTGCGCGCCACGGAAATATCCGACGCGGCAAATCCCAGCGCACCGGCGGCCAAGATCCAGTGCGCGCCTGCCGCCACCGCTGCACAGGCCAGGATGACCATCGCACCGATCACGATCTGATAAGCGATCACGGGGCCCTTGAACTTGGCCGGCGTGGTCGGCAACAACCAGCGCAGTATGAAGATTGCGAATACGCAGGTGGCCACCGTGGCGATCCAACCGGTCCGGGCATCCAGGGGCAGGCTCCAGAACGCCAGCGCATATGCCAGATGACCCAGCAGGAACGCCACCATGCCGAGCAGGAAGGCCGTACTGGCCGACTTGGGAATGAGCAGCACATCGCCTGCGGCCCCCAGCACAAGCCCCAGGAAAATCCACTGTCCATAGCGGGAATCAAGCGCACCCCAAAGCCACGCCGCCAGGATAAACGAAAGGGCCGCCAATGGTTTGCCCAGCCACTCCAGCTTGCGATTGCCGGTGAGATCAGCCGCCAGGGTGCCCGCCACACCCAGGGCGCATAAGGCTATTGGCCAGATCGTCATCAGCCGGCCCAGTCCCGCGGCTTGCGGTAGACATGGACGAAGCGGTCCGTGCGACCACGGATGGCAGGATCGAACACCAGGGTTTGACGGTCATCCTGCGCATTGCGCAACCCGTCCCAGGTCTGCTCAAGCCGCAAGCCCTGTGCTTCCAGCTGGGCCCGAGCAAAGGACTCCTCAATCCGGTGGACGCTCTTGGCCAGGGTGGCGCCGCGGCCCTGGGGCGCGGCGTGGTCCGTGACCAGCAGAACTCCGCCCGGGCGCAGGGCGGTGACCAGATCGCCGAGGAACTGCTCGGCATCGATCGCCATCCAGCCGTTTTCCGGATCGGCATAGTACAGATCGTGCAGGGTGATCATCAGCAGGACAACGTCAACCTGCTCGGAACCCAGTCCCAGCGCGTCATTGGGCACGATTCGCGACTGCACGTTGGGCAGCCTCTGCCCGTCCAGCCGCGGCTTGAGATCCTTGTCGGCATATCTGGCGTAGGGCGGATTGTTGATCAGCCAAACCTGACCCTGCGCGCCAACCACGGCGGCCGCCAGTTCACTGTAGTAGCCGCCGCCGCCAAAGACATCCGCCACCGTCATCCCTGGCGCCATGCCGGTCATGGCCAGCAAATGCGCGGGACGGTCACGCAGGTCGCGTTCGCGATCCCGGGCGCTGCGGGCCGGATTGGCGACTGCCTGCGCATAGATCGCCGGGTCCGGCGCGGCCGGCGTTTGTGCACAGGCGGCCAGCCCCAACATCGCCATCGCAACGAGCCCATGCCGCATCGGAATCCCCTGTCGCCCCTGCTTAAAGATAGAGCCGCACCCGGCCAAGCGTTCGGGCCGGCGCCGCGAACTCCATCAGAATAACCCCACGCCCGCCCTGGGTGAATATTGTGCCGGTCACGCACTGACCGGCCGCCATCAGCTTTTCCCAGCGCACGGCGCGCAATCCCTGGCTGAGCTCCTCGACACTGAGCGATGTCCCATCGCCAGACTGGATCGTCACATTTGTGGTCAACGCGCTCACGGCAGACAGATCGTTATCGCGCAAAGCGGTCAGGAGCTGCTCGGCTACGGCCTTGCCCCGGGCGCCCACGCCGCCAAAAGCGCGCATGAAACCCAGCACGCCACCAACCCCCTGCTGGCCGATCATCTGCACGCTGAGTTTGGCGTAGGTCCACCAACCATTCAGGCCCATCGCCAGGGTCTGGCCGACCATCGGCAGCAATTCCCAATGCGCATACAGGCGCCGAATGCGTAACGCGCCGGATTCGGCGACCAGTTCATAGCGGATATGGGTCGGCACCCGCACCCGCAGGCCGGTGGACATGCGCGTTTCGATGATGAGATCCCGCACCACGCTGTTGCCACACACCAGGTCGTGGGCGACTTCAAAGCGGATGTCATTGGGCGCAATAAAGGTGTCGTAAAACCGCGAGATCGCCTCTGCACCGACATGCGGCCTCGACCCCACCGGGTCGTTGACCAGAGCATCGGCCGCGAACAGGCTCAGCCAGGCGGCCTTGTCGTGCGCCGCCACGGCGATCGGTGACGCCTGCACCGCCGCCAGCTTCCCGGCATCCGAAAACTCAGAGGACATAGGGAATCAGCGCCTTACGATCACTGGGATAATCGGGGAATTTTTCCCGGTACCAGCGATGCGTACCGAAGGCCCGCGGCACCAGATTTCCCGCCGATATGAGGAAGATCATGACGCCCGGCAGGCCCCAGGTCATCAGCGCGAAGCCGGCCCAGCCGACCAGTTCCCCCAGATACTGGGGGCTGGAGACGTAACGATAGAAACCGCCATAAGGAATCTTGTATTCCGCTTCGCCCTGGACGTTTGGATCCCGCAGATTCCGCACGATGGACTCGGAGCGCAGGATCACGAAAAAACCGAAATAATAGATGACCAGGCCGCTCAGAAAACGTGGGTCAGTCAACCAGTCGTTGGTCAGATGCGCGCCGAACTCGCTGAACAGGCTGGCGTTGAGGTAGCCATGGATGGCGGTCACGAACATGCCCATGCTCATCACCATCAGGCTGAAGGTGCTGCGCCGCCCCCGGGCGACGCGAATGGACAAGGGGAAGAACCAGCCGCGATTGCCGTAATGGATCAGCCACACCGCCGCCAGAATCAACGGCACCGGTTCGGTGGCCCGCGACCCCTGCACGAAGAACCACAGAAAGACCACAGTGGCCGGAATC
>JBFIIN010000357.1:0-4187 GCA_041601225.1 Oceanococcus sp. | reverse complement strand
TCATCGACCTGGATAATTTCAAGAACATCAACGACACCTACGGTCACGACGTAGGCGACGAAGTCCTGATCGAATTTGCCAAGATATTGCGCACTTGCATGCGCCAGGCGTCGAACGGTGGGGCGAACCGCCCTGCGGATGTCATTGGTCGTGTCGGTGGCGAAGAATTCGCCGTCGCGACACCTGCCACGCCTCTTACCTGCGCGCGCATTGCCGCCGAGCGCCTGCGCCAGAGCTGTGAATCCGTGACTATCAAGTTGCCTCAGGGGGCCAGCATCTCAATCAGTGTCAGCATCGGTCTGGCCGAAATCCCCAGCGACGCGGACTGCTTGTCGGAGGCCTTGCGGGTCGCCGACAAGCGCCTCTACCTGGCCAAGAATTCCGGACGCAATCAGGTTCGGATTTCCTGACCCCTGCCTGACGCCCGCCGGCTGAGAGCTCAGCCCCCGGCCAAAAACCGCCGTCACGCCAGCGCGCGCTCCAGGAGATTGTCCCCGGCCAGCCATACCGCCTGGGCAAGCTCGACATCCAGCGCCTGTGCCGCAGCCGGTTTCTGGCTCATCAAATGCAGATACACCGCCGTCTGACCTTCCAGCGCTCGTGCACAACTCAGATACATTACAGGTTCGGCCGCCTGCTCCGGACTGGCAAACAGCAGGCCCATGACCGCCCGGAGCAGCGGCTTGGCAAGGGCGGGCGCCTCGCGCGCGATGTTGGAATTGATCGGCCCCGGGCACAGGCAGTGCACGGCGACCTCCGCGCCTCGTCGGGTCTGCAGACGGCGCGCCAATTCCTGCAGCCAGGCGGTCATCACCAGTTTGCTATGACCGTACTGGGCGATGCTGCCCATGGCCCCGTATTCCACCGGCTCACCCAGGCGGTCAAGATCAATAGGCGTCCCGGAGCGATGAGTTTCCGACGACACGAACACGATGCGGGGTGGATCCTCAGGCCGACCATTGCTGGAAAAGCTCGAATTCGGAATCGTGCCATCGGCCAGCAGAGTCTTAAGCAGCAACATGTTGCCAACGAAGTGCACGCCGAACATCATCTCGAAGCCCTGCTTGGTCAGCTGCGGGCTGCGTGGCACGATGCCTGCGTTGAGCACGATCCGGTCCAGGTTCACGCCCCGCGCCGCGAGTTCGGCACAACAGGCACGCACGGACTTCAGATCGGCCAGATCCAGATGCACCATGCTGATCAGCTTGCTGCCGCTTTCCCGCTGGAGTTCGTCGGCGGCGTCTGGAATGCCGCTGCGGCAAGCCATAATGACCTGCGCTCCCCGCTGGGCGAGCTGGATGGCCGTGGCCCGGCCCAGGCCGGAATTGGCGCCGGTCACCAGCGCTGTCTTGCCGTCCAGTCGCTCATCATCGCCCAGGGTGCCGATCCGTTCCTTCTTGCGAAACAGGTCCGCGATGCCGTGAACGGTTGCCGCAACCGGATTGCGGTAGTCGCCCGTATCAGCCATCTTCATGCGCTCTCCTCCTGCGGAGTTTCCACCGGAATTGCGAAAAATTCGCGATAGTCGGCGAACTTCTCGTGAACGATTTCCGGACTCAGCCCGAAATCCTGCAAGCGATAGCTGTGCCTGCCATATTTGTCTTTCCGGTTGCGCTGCCGGCTGGCATGCATGGCCGCGCGTGCGGCGTCGCTGAGCTCCAGCCCGGCGAAGGCATAGATTCGTTCGACCTGGGCCATGGGGTCTGCCATCAGATCATAGTAGGTCACATCGATAAAGGCGTCAGGATGCTGGCGGCGTACCACCCGCGCGCGTTGCACCATGGCCGCATTTTTGTCGAGCCACAGCCGCGCAATCTGCGCGGGATCGACCGCGTCGCTGAACACCCCGAAGCCGTGGGCCAGCATGCTGGAAAAAGAGCCGGTGGTGCGCACAGGGTCGCGATGGGTCTGGATAATCTTGGCTCCCGGAAACACCCGCAGCAGCACATCCAGATGTTCCAGATGGGCTGGCGTCTTGAGCACCCAGCGTTGCGCGCCGCGCTGCCATTGCAGAACCTGCAGCAAGGTGCGCAGATACTCATAGGCCGGCGTCATATCCTGTTGCGCCAACCAGCGACCATAACCCGGCACCCACAGGGTCGCCTCGGGAACTTGGCTCAGGAGTGCGTACTCCAGCAACAGCACATCTTCTTCCGGGGCATCGGCCTCCACCGGGTGAATCGCGAAAAAGTCCGGCGCCAGATAGGCCAAGCCCTTCTCGGCAATAACCGCCGCCTTTATCCGCGGGTCGGGTTCACCCGCCTTCGCCTTAGGCGAAGGAATCGGATTGATAGCCTCCCAGGACAGCAGCGCACGCAGATTCGGGTCGGCGGCAAGCAGGCGATGCAGCATAGTGGTGCCGGTCCGCTGCAGACCGGCAATGACCAGCGGAGCCGCGATCTCTTGCTCGGCGATTTCGGGGTGCTTGCCCAACAGATCCTGCACCTGCAGACGCACGACCAGGATGCCGATCAGGCGATTGCGGATAACCCAGCGCCCGAAGGGATGCAGCCGGGCTTCGTTATCCGCCGATGCGGCCAATACCCTCAGGGCCTCACGAAAGGATTCATCGCCGAAGTTGGTCAGTCCGGTCTTGCGCCGCGCTGCGGCGCTCAGCGAGTCCTCATTCAGACTGGAACGCAGACCCAGCAAGCTCAGGAGCCGGCCGATGGCGTTAATCAATGCGATCACCCTGGGTCTATAGGGTTTCCAGTTATGGTCCATGAAGCTCCGTCTCCTGGCGGGCGATATCCGTAAACTTCACCACCCGGGTTTGCGGCTGCGGATGCGCTGCGGCCCGAATCCAGCGAAAACTCATGCATCCGCAGTCATGGCCCACGGTATTGATCCAGTTGGGCAGCCCAGGGTCAAGATGCGCCACCACGATCTGCACGGACCCGTCGTCCCGGTACTGCGCGGTGTGCTTGTTCACATGGATGGTGAAGTAACGATAATCCAGTGATTCCAGCCAATGGTTGTCGAGCTGAAAGTTCCAGGTTTCGCATTCTGGGGGCTGGGCCTCGATGATGAGCGCCTCGTCCGGCGCCAGGCGCCAGTAACTGTGGTAATAGATGATGTTGGGATCTCCGCCCGCCTTGGTCGAACGCTCGGGATCGAACAGCGGCAGCTCGTTCACATGACCCTGAAATTCCCTGGCCCACCGGGCAAACAGAAAAGAGGCGCCTGCCACGAGGTTGCTGGCCGTACTCAGGCCCTCATCAATGGCTTTGGCGGTGACCGGACTGGGCAGCCCATCGCCCCCCATCCGCTCGATGCGCAGATCCGCGCTGCGTTCCGTCGTACGATCCTTAAAGGTCTGCCGCACGATCAGGGTGCCGGATTCCGGGTCCATGGGCAGCCAGTTGCCAGGCCTGCGCCTGCAGCTCACCAGGATTTCAAAACGACCATCCGCGTCAATTTCGAGTTCGGCAGCTTCAATGGCCCCGGTGGTCGGCATTTCCCCACCCTGTCCGTAATTGCCTTTCTGGGTATAAAAGCCCAGGTAATGCACCGTATTGCGCCTGCCGCTGATCCGGTACTCATGGGCGCCGCTGATGGCCGCGTTGAGATAGTCGTTGTCCGGATTGTCCGAACCCATCTTCACCGTTTCATGAACCATGCGCCGGAACACCGGGGCAAGCGGGTCGGCGTACTCGACAAAGGCCTCGAGTCCGGCTCGGGTCAGCCGGCTCAGATAGCGGTAGCCTTCGGCCTGGTTCAAGGCATCGCGCGGCGCGCCGTCGTAGACCATGGCCGTACCGGCAGCCTTGAGCGTGTCGCAGAACTCGTTCCAGGACGTACCGTCCACGATGCGCCGCGCAGCGACATCCTGCTCGGTCAGTCCGCGCATGCGCAGCAGGAACAGGCGCCAGCGTTTATAGGCGGCCAGCACTTTCACGATGAATGACTTGATGAGCAAATCCCCCGATTTCGCAGGCAAAACCTTGGCGTTTCCGCGCGCCCATGGCCTCGTCCGTTGAGGTTAGAAGCTGGACGCCGGCGCATCCACCCGCAATGCGCACCCGGCATGGGCCTGGCACTGACAAATCTTTGCAATGCCGCAGCGCCGTTGACCTGCATCCCGTGACAATGGCCGCGACCCGCACAGGAGCAGGCATGAAATCGAAAAACTCGGCAGATATCTCTCGTTCGCAGCGGACTTTCGGGCTCTTCGCGCTGATCCTGCT
>JBFIIN010000356.1:0-4189 GCA_041601225.1 Oceanococcus sp. | reverse complement strand
CCTGGATGAACCGACGCAGGCCATTGTGTATCTGGGCGAGCGTCCGGGCTTGTCAAGGGATCTGAGCGTGCGGGAGAATCTCCGCTACCATGCGGCGCTGGCGCAAACCGCGGAATCTCGGGTGGAGCTTGCGCTGGCCGATTTCGATCTCGAGGGGCTGGCGAATCAACTGGTCCGCAGTCTGTCCACCGGTCAGGCCAAGCGCAGTTCGCTCGCCCGCCTGCGGCTGGCGGGAGCGACGATCTGGCTCCTTGACGAGCCGTTCAACGGCCTGGACGCGGACAATCGGCTGCGGCTGGGGTTGCTGATTGCCGAGCACGTTGCGGCCGGGGGGAGCGTGTTGATAGCCAGCCACGAAAACTTTGAGATAACCGGGCATCGTCTGATCGAGCGGGAGCTTCAGCCATGCACGCCATGATGCGCATTGCGTCGCGCGAGGTGCTACGTTACTGGCGGCGGCGGGGCGAAGCCCTGCAGCCCTCCCTGGTCTTCCTGCTGGTGTGCCTGATGTTCCCGCTGGGAGGCGTTCCCGATCCGAATCTGCTGGCTCGGGCCGCCCCAGCAATCCTCTGGACCGGCGCGCTGATCGCCACGGTCATGGGGCTGGAAAGCCTGTTCCGCCAGGAGTTGAGCGAGGGCTGGGTGGACGCCCTGATGCTGAGCCCCTGGCCTCCGGCCTTTGTATTGCTCATCAAGCTGCTCGTCCACTGGCTGTATACGGGCCTGCCGGTGGCTCTGCTGGCCTGGCCCATGGCGCGGGGTTTGTATCTGCCCCCCGAGGCTACTTCTGCCGTGGTGCAGAGCCTGTTGCTGGGAACGCCGACCCTGTGTCTGGTGGGCGGCATCGGCGCGGCATTGACCGCGGCCCTTCCGCGCGGCGGGGTACTCACCGGGCTGCTGATGCTGCCGCTGTACGTGCCGATTCTGATTTTCGGCGCGGGAATCGGGGTTGCGGTGAATGACGGGCTTGCGGTCACGGCTCAGTTATACTTGCTGACGGCGATGTTGCTGGGAGCCTTGATGCTGGCGCCCCTGGCAACCTCAGCCGCTCTCAAAATCGCCGCTGACTGAAGCGGCGCTCCTGAAAATTTGCACGGCCTGACTATGTGGCTCTGGTTTCATAAACTTGGATCGCCGCCGAGCTTTTACCGGCTCGCTGGGCGTTGGATACCGTGGATCGCACTGCCGGGCATGGCGCTGCTGGCCCATGGCCTGTACGGCAGCCTGATCACCGCCCCGGTTGATTATCAGCAGGGCGAGGGCTACCGCATCATCTTCGTGCATGTCCCCACAGCCTGGATGTCTCTGTTCATCTATTCCGCCATGGCGGGCGCCGCCGTCATCGCACTCATCTGGCGCATGAAGCTGGCCGAGGTCTTTGTCGCGCAAGCGGCCCCGATCGGCGCCAGCTTCACGGCCCTGGCCCTGGTGACCGGCATGCTCTGGGGCAAGCCCATGTGGGGAACTTATTGGGTCTGGGACGCTCGATTGACCTCGGAACTCATCCTGCTTTTCTTGTATTTGGGAGTCATTGCCTTGGATCAAGCTATCGAAGAGCGGCGCCTGGCGGCACGCGCTTGCAGTTTGCTGGCTGTCGTTGGAGCGATTAACGTACCCATCGTGCATTACTCCGTCGAGTGGTGGAACACGCTGCACCAGGGTCCAACCATCTCGAAATTCGACAAGCCGTCCATCGATATGGCGATGCTCTGGCCCTTGCTGGAAATGTCGCTGGCCATGACGCTGTTTTTTGCAGCGACGGTGCTGGCGCGGATGCGGGTCGAGCTCTTGCATCGCGAACGACACAGCAAGTGGGTGGCCGCGGTGGTGCGGGCCTCATGAACGGCGCGGATTTCTGGCAGATGGGTGGCTACGCGGCTTATGTCTGGCCCAGCTTCGGCCTGACCCTGCTGGTGCTCGCGGTACATGCCTGGTGGCCCTGGTGGCGGGGGCGGCGCCTGCGCCGTGAATTGGCCGCAGCGGGGAAGGCCCCATGACGCGCCGTCAACGACGCATGTTGCTGGTGGCGAGCGGAGCCGTTGTCAGCGCACTCGTAGTGGCTCTGCTGCTGCAGGCTTTTCAACGCAACCTGATGTATTTTCACAGCCCCACCGAAATCGTCAGTGGCCAGACCCCGGAAGGCGCCCGGTTTCGTCTGGGCGGTCTGGTGGTTGCCGGCAGCGTGACGCGCACACCAGGAACGGTCGAGGTGGCCTTTGACCTGGCGGATTGCGAGAACCAGATCCGCGTGCACTACGCCGGCATCCTGCCCGACCTGTTCCGCGAGGGGCAGGGCATAGTCGTCACGGGGCGCTTGACCGAAGACGCAGCCTTCGCCGCCGACGAAGTGCTGGCCAAGCATGATGAAAACTACATGCCGCCTGAATTGGCCAAGTCGCTGGAGTCCGAAACGGGGCACAGCTGTGCGCCCTTCAAAAGTCTGGAGCGCAAATGATTGCCGCAGTAGGTCATTTCGCTCTGGCTCTGGCGCTGGGAGTCGCCGCAGTTCAGTTTTTTGCGCCCCTGTACGGTCTGCGGCGCCGCAATGGGAATTTGCTGCAATTGGCCGATGCCGCTGCCGTCGCCTTGTTCGCGCTGATTGCCTGCGCCTTTGTGCTGCTCACGGTTGCATTTTTGCGCAACGATTTTTCTTTGAGTTACGTGGCGACGAATTCCAATTCGGCGCTGCCCGCGATGTATCGTCTGGCGGCCGTCTGGGGCGGCCACGAAGGGTCCTTGCTCTTGTGGATGCTGATGCTGGCCGGCTGGAGCCTGGCGGTCGCCGTCCGGGCTCGCGATCTGCCATTGGAAGTGCGCGGCACGGTTCTGGCGATTCTCGGCGGGATCGGTGCCGGCTTCTTGCTGTTCATGTTATGGACCTCCAACCCCTTTGATCTGATCAGCCCCGTCCCGGCAGATGGTCGGGATCTGAATCCTCTGCTGCAGGACCCGGGCCTGATTGTTCATCCGCCCATGCTGTATATGGGTTACGTGGGTTTTTCCGTCGCCTTTGCGTTCGCCTTGACCGCCCTCATCCATGGTCGTATGGATACGGCCTGGCTGCGCTGGACCCGGCCCTGGACCAGTGCGGCCTGGGTGTTTCTGACGCTCGGTATCGCGCTGGGCAGCTGGTGGGCGTACAACGAGCTGGGCTGGGGCGGTTGGTGGTTCTGGGATCCGGTCGAAAATGCCTCCTTCATGCCCTGGCTGGTCGGCACCGCCCTGATTCATTCGCTGGCGGCATCCGAGAAGCGCAACGTGTTGCGCAGCTGGACGGTTTTGTTGGCGATCAGTGCCTTTGCCTTGAGCTTGCTGGGGACCTTTCTGGTGCGCTCGGGCGTGCTGGTTTCCGTGCATGCTTTCGCCACCGACCCTGCCCGCGGCGTGTTCATCCTGGCATTTTTCGCGGTCGTGGTGGGCGGCTCGCTCTGCCTCTTTGCTGTGCGCGGCCACCGGATTGCGGCGCCGACCGCCGTCGCCCTGTTTTCCCGCGAAGGACTGCTGTTGTTCAACAATGTCCTGCTGGTCGCCGCAGCCTTTACGGTTCTGCTCGGCACGCTCTATCCGCTGATCGTCGATGCCATGGGCTTGCCCAAGCCGTCGGTCGGTTCGCCCTGGTTCAGCCTGACCTTTGTGCCAATCACTCTGCCTTTGCTGGTGCTGCTGGGATTCCCGTACGTGGTGGCCTGGCGACAGGGACGTGTCGAACGCATGTGGGTTCAGCTACGCTGGCCCTTGCTCTGCGCCGGGGCCCTGGCCGTGGGCCTGCCCATGTTTCTGATCTCCGGAGTCGGGCTGGGCGCGTACCTGGCTCTGCTGCTCGGCGCCTGGGCCAGCGCCAGCGCCGGCTTTGCCCTGTGGCGTTTGATCCGGGGGGCGGGCCGTCCCAGCCGCTCGGCGCTTGGCATGGCCGTGGCCCACGCCGGGGTAGGGATATTTGCGATCGGAGTCACTTTGGTCACCCAGGCCGACAGCGAGAGAGACGTTTCGCTTGCGCCGGGCGGCAGCGTGCAGATGGCTGGCTTCGAGTGGCGGCTGGAAAAGATTGAACAGGCCAGCGGCGCGAACTACAGCGCGCAGATCGCCACCGTGGCCATATTCCGGGGCGACAGGCTCGTCGCGCGCCTGTCGCCCGAGAAGCGACTTTACCCATCGCAGCCCAACAATCCAATGACCGAATCGGCAGTGG
>JBFIIN010000355.1:0-4191 GCA_041601225.1 Oceanococcus sp. | reverse complement strand
GACCCACGGCGAGCGAACCCTTATTGTGCTGGGCGATGGCATGGGGGGCCACTCCGACGGCGCGCTGGCGGCACAGCGCCTGATCGATGCGGCGGGCGACCTGCTTCCGCAGGGGGCGTCGTTACCGCCCACCCAGCTGTTGCAGTCGATCGCCAGCGAGGCGCACCGCCGTATTCAGCAGATCAGCCCCAATCTGCCCAACGAAGAACAGGCACGCACGACGGCCGTGTTCTGTCTGTTCAATGGCTCTTCGGCCCTGTTTGCCCACGCCGGCGACAGCCGGGCTTACCAGTTTCGGGGGGGTGAGATGCTCACCCGCACGCGCGATCATTCGGTCGTTGAGTTGCTCTATCGCACCGGCCGGATTACCGAGGAGGACATCCGCAGCCACCCCCTGCGCAGTCAGGTGTCACGCTGCCTGGGCGGCCATGGCCCGGATCCCCGTCTGGAGTTCTCGCCTGCGGGCGCCGTCGAATCCGGCGATGTATTCCTGCTCTGTTCGGACGGCCTGTGGGAGCCCTTGAACGACCAGCAGATGGCCACGCAGCTGCAGGGACCTGAGCTGGAGTCCGCACTGCGCGAACTGGCCGAGGAAGCGGTCACCATTCACGCCGGTTATGCGGACAATTGCACGGCGATCGCAGCCCGAGCTGAAGTCAGCGGCTGAACCTGGTCTAGGCGTCCACATATCGCGCGGCGTCCTATCCAGCGGACGGCCCGCCCTCTACAATCCGCGCCCCGAATAGCCGACTCCAAACCATGACCCGACCCAGCGGACGCAGCACGAACGAATTACGCACCGTCACTATCGAGCGACGCGTTGCGAAACACGCCGAGGGCTCGGCCCTCATCCGTTTTGGCGATACCCATGTGCTGTGCACGGCCAGCGTGGAGGAGCGGACTCCGCCGTGGTTGCGTGGCAGCGGTCGCGGCTGGGTCACCGCGGAATACGGCATGTTGCCGCGCTCCACCGGCTCACGCATGGGTCGGGAGGCGACCCGCGGCAAACAGGGCGGGCGTACGCTGGAAATTCAACGCCTGATCGGCCGATCCCTGCGCGCCGTTGTCGACCTTGAAGCGCTGGGTGAGCGGGCGATCACGCTGGATTGCGATGTCATCCAGGCCGATGGCGGCACCCGCACTGCGGCGATCACGGGCGCCTTTGTGGCGCTCAGCGACGCCGTGGCCGGCATGCTTGAAGGTAGGACAATCAAGCGCAACCCGATACTGGGCCAGGTCGCGGCCGTGTCCGTGGGCATTTTTCAAGGCCAGTGCGTGCTCGACCTGGATTACGCCGAAGATTCGAATGCCGAAACCGACATGAATGTGGTGATGAATGAAGCCGGCGGTTTCATTGAGGTGCAGGGCACGGCCGAAGGCCACGCCTTTCGGCGGGATGAGCTGGATGCCCTGCTGGCTCTGGCCGAGCAGGGCATCGGCGAACTTCATCAGTTCCAGCGCGAGTGCCTGGACCGGCGATGAACACCAAGTCCGCAAGCTGGGTGCTGGCCAGCGGCAACGCCGGGAAATTGCGCGAGCTCGCGCTGGCGCTCGAACCGCTGGCGGTCAAGCTGCGCCCGGTGGCCGAGTTTTCTGCGCGAAGTCCGGAAGAATCCGGCAGCAGTTTCGTCGAGAATGCGCTGATCAAGGCGCGTGCAGCCGCCGCCTGTAGCGGCCTGCCAGCGCTGGCGGACGATTCCGGGCTGGAAGTGGATGTGCTGAACGGGGCACCCGGCGTGTACTCCGCCCGCTACGCCGGACCGGGTGCCGACGATCAGGCCAATAACGAACGCTTGTTGCGAGAGCTGGCCGATATCGATCCACCCCAACGCCGGGCCCGGTTTCGCTGTGTCATCGCCCTGGTGCAAAGCGCCGAGGATCCGAAGCCCCTGCTTGCGCAGGGCTGCTGGGAAGGCGAAATCCTGAGCGCCCCGCGCGGCCGGTCCGGCTTTGGCTATGACCCCCTGTTCCTTGATCCCGAGCTGGGATTGACCGCTGCCGAACTGGACCCCGCCGACAAGCTCGCACGCAGCCATAGAGGCCAGGCCATCCGTGCGCTGCTAGAACAGATTCGCCGATGAGCCGCGCGGGGCTCGCCGCCTACGTGCACCTGCCCTGGTGCGTGCGCAAATGTCCGTACTGCGACTTCAATTCCCATGTGGGCGAAACCCGTGAAGACGACTACGTCACGGCACTGCTGCGCGACATCGCCTTTGAAGCCACCGATGCTCGAGGCCGCCGGCTGAGCAGCATCTTCTTCGGCGGCGGCACCCCCAGCCTGTTCAGCGCGCAATCCATAGGCCGCATCCTGGCCGCGCTGGAGGGCCAGCTGGGCTTCAGAACCAATATAGAAATCACGCTGGAAGCCAATCCCGGCACCGCCGATGCGGGCAATTTCGCCGGCTATCGCGCCGCCGGAGTCAATCGCCTGTCGATCGGCGTGCAAAGCTTCGCGGATGATGCGCTGCGCCGGATCGGGCGCATCCACGACAGCGCAGAGGCGCGCAGGGCGTTCACGCTCGCGCGGGCCAGCGGCTTTGACAATATCAATCTGGATCTCATGTATGCCCTGCCCCAGCAATCGGCGGATAGCGCCCGGCAGGATGTCGAGCAGGCTATAGCCCTGGCGCCAGAACACGTGTCGTACTACCAGCTCACGCTGGAACCAGGCACTGCCTTTGGTAATCACCCCCCCGCCCTGCCGCAAGAAGACACGGCCTTCGAGATCGGCGAATGTGGCGCCGCACTGCTCGCGCAGGCCGGCTACCGGCGCTATGAAGTTTCGGCCTATGCGCAATCCGGAGCCCGCAGCCGACACAACCTCAACTACTGGCGCTTCGGCGACTATCTGGGTATCGGTGCCGGCGCGCACGGTAAACTGACCCTGGGAAATGGCAAAATTCGGCGCCGCGCAAAACTGCGCTCGCCGGAGCGCTTTATGAAAGAGGCCGGCTCGGCGGCGGCCGTGGCGCGTGAAGACTGGCCGGATGCCCGAGGACGTCGCCTGGAGTACATGCTCAATGCCCTGCGCCTGCAGGATGGTTTCACCCTCAATGATTACGCCAGGCGCTGCGGCCTAAAGGCAGCCGAGCTCGGCGCCAGCCTGCAGCACAGCCAGCACCTGGGCCTCATCACCCTGCGTCGGGGCCGGGTGCGGCCCACCCGCCACGGCCGGCTGTTCCTCAATGACCTGATTGAAAAGATCGGCGTGCCGGATTAGGCGGCATGAACTAAAGCTTGGCTTGCCCCGCGCGGTCCATTAGACTACGCGGCCTTTTTCGTCCCGCAAATAGCAGGCCACGATGAAACCCGAAATTCACCCGCAGTACCATTCCATCAAGGTTACGTGCAGCTGCGGCAACGCAATTGAGACGCGCTCGACCCTCTCCGAGGATCTGCAAATCGAAGTGTGTTCCCAATGCCATCCGTTTTACACCGGCAAGCAGAAGATTCTGGACAGCGGCGGACGCGTCAACCGCTTCCGCGAGCGCTACGGCAAGTCCTGATCTTCAGCGTATCGGACAGTTCACGTTTGTGCGCGCCCTGAGTCAGTACCTTTCCCAGGACTCGCACCCTTGACCGACCGCAGACAGCAAGCCCTCGACTATCACGAGCTGCCCCGCCCGGGCAAACTCGCGATCGCCGTAACCAAGCCCTTCACCACGCCGCAGGAGCTGGCGCTGGCCTATACGCCAGGCGTCGCCGAGCCGGTGCGCGCCATCATGGCCGATCCCGAAGCCGCCTATCGCTATACCTCCAAAGGCAATTTGGTCGGGGTGATAACCAACGGCAGCGCGGTACTCGGACTGGGCAACGCCGGCCCCCTGGCCAGCAAACCGGTGATGGAAGGCAAGGCCGTGCTGTTCAAAAAATTCGCCGATGTCGATGTGTTCGACATCGAAGTGGATGCCGATGACCCGGATGCGTTTATCGACACGGTCACGCGCATCTCACCGACCTTCGGCGGCATCAATCTGGAAGACATCGCGGCGCCGCACTGCTTCCGCATCGAGCAGGAACTCCAGCGACGCCTGGATATTCCGGTCTTCCACGACGACCAGCACGGCACCGCGATCATCATCGCCGCGGGCCTGCTCAACGCGCTGGAGTTGCAGAACAAGACGATCGCCGAGGTGCGCATCGTGTGCCTGGGCGCCGGCGCGGCCGGCATCGCTTCACTCAACCTCTGTG
>JBFIIN010000354.1:0-4194 GCA_041601225.1 Oceanococcus sp. | reverse complement strand
CTGATGGCCTGGGTCTGCAGGTAGCTGTCACGTAAAACGCCAGCAGCCACCTCCCGGGTCATGGACTCGAGCAGGGCATCGCGGGCCGGTCGATCCAGGCCACCGCTGGCCAGTTGTTCGTTCAGCGGAATCTTTATGTTGACCTCGCGGTCCGAAGAATTCACGCCGCCGGCGTTATCGTTGAAATCGGTGATAACCCGCCCGCCGGCCAGGGCGAATTCTATGCGTCCCAGCTGGGTCAAACCCAGGTTGCCCCCCTCGCCGACAACCTTGCAGCGCAAGGCCCGGCCATCCACCCGGACGGGGTCATTGGCGCGGTCCCCGACTGCCAAATGCCCTTCGCTGCGCGCCTTGACATAGGTGCCGATTCCCCCGTTCCAGAGCAAATCCACCGGCGCCAGCAGAATCTGCCGAATCAGCTCATTGGGGGTCAAGGACTCGGCCTCTATGCCGAGCGCTTCGCGCGCCTGATCCGACAGCCTGATCAGCTTGGCCTTGCGCTCGAACACGCCACCGCCGGGCGAGATCAAGCTGGTGTCATAATCGGCCCAGCTGGAGCGCGGCAATCCGAACATGCGTTGACGCTCCGCGAAGCTGCGTATCGGGTCGGGGTTCGGATCAATGAAAACATGCTGGTGATTAAATGCCGCGACCAGACAGATATGCTTGGACAGCAACATGCCGTTGCCAAACACGTCGCCCGCCATGTCGCCGATGCCCACACAGCTAAAATCCTCACTCTGGCAGTCGATTCCCATCTCGCGGAAATGACGCTTGACCGATTCCCAGGCGCCCCGTGCCGTGATGCCCATTTTCTTGTGGTCATAACCCGCCGACCCGCCCGAGGCGAATGCATCACCCAGCCAGAACCCGTATTCCTGCGCAACCCCGTTGGCGATATCTGAAAAGGTCGCCGTGCCCTTGTCCGCCGCCACGACCAGATAGGGATCGTCTGAATCCCGCCGCAGCACGTCTACAGGCGGCACCAGTTCACCCCGCTCCAGATTGTCGGTGATATCCAGCAAGCCCCGGATGAAAGTCTTGTAGCAGGCAATGCCGGTCTTCATGAAGGCCCCGCGGTCGCTGCTATCCAGCTTGTCCTTGACGAAAAATCCGCCTTTGGCGCCCACCGGCACAATCACCGCATTCTTGACCATCTGGGCCTTGACCAGGCCCAGAACCTCGGTGCGAAAGTCCTCGCGGCGGTCCGACCAGCGCAGCCCCCCGCGCGCGACCTTGCCACCCCGCAAATGCACGCCCTCGACTTCCGGCGCATAGACAAAGGTCTCGAACATGGGCCGCGGTTCCGGCAGCTCCGGTATGCCATGCGGATCAAGTTTGATGCTGATATATCGCTTGGGTTTCCCGGTCTCTTCGCGCTGAAAATAATTGGTGCGCAGACAGGAGGTCACCACCGCGAGAAAGGCGCGCAACACCCGGTCACCATCAAGACTCGCAACCTGCTCCAGCGCGGCGCCCAGAGCCTGAACCAGCTCCAGGTCCTGCCGCTGACGGACCTCCTTTTCCAGGTGTGGATTGAGCCGCGCTTCGAAGAGCTGCACGAGCTGGCGGGCGATTTCGAAGTGCTCGGACAGAATTGATTCAATATAGGTTTGACTGAAGGGCAATCCGGTTTGCAGGAGGTATTTGCATATCGTCCGCAACAGTGCGGCCTGCCGCCAGTCCAGGCCCGCAGCGACGACCAAAGCGTTGATGCCATCGCTCTCCACCTCACCATGCCAGGTCCGCAGAAAGGCGTCCTCGAACAGGCTGCGCATCCGCTCGGTGGTCAGGACACAGGCGCCCGTCTGCAGCATATCGAAATCCTGCATCCAGCGGACCGCACCGTCGCGGCCCCGCACTTCATACAGATACTGGGCCTGCACCCGGAAGCCGAAATTCTCCAGGGTTGGCAGCACGCCCGACAGCGGAATCGGCTCGTCGCGAACGTACATCTTGAGGCGCAATTCGCATTGCGACCCAGGCAACTCCATCAGCCGCACAAGCAACTTT
Source organism: Oceanococcus sp. (assembly GCA_041601225.1). GTDB lineage: Bacteria > Pseudomonadota > Gammaproteobacteria > Nevskiales > Oceanococcaceae > JBFIIN01. The sequence goes on along the minus strand of JBFIIN010000354.1, from coordinate 2,181 downwards.
TCCGGTTCCTCCAGGCGGTTGAGGTACTGAACGTCCATTGCCGCTTCGACTGGCTGCACCGTTTCCCGATAAGAGGCGGGGAATCCTCCGGCGAAGCGCTCCGATAGCTGTCCCGCCTGGCTGTCGGGCAGCACCTTACGCAAATACTGGGCGAGTTCATCGTCCCAGCTGCGGGTCGCCTGCACCAGCCGCGATTCGATCTCGGCCGTTGCCCAGCGCGATTCGGTACCGGGCGGCGTGCGCACGATAAAATGGACGCGGGCCAGCCCATCGCGCTGGAAATGCACGTGATGCTCCAGCTCCCGGCCATGCAGCAAATCCAGCAGGATCTGGCCCATGCGGCCACGCACTTCCGGGCTGTAGCGATCTCGATGCATGAACACCAGACAACTGAAGAAACGTCCGTAACGATCACGTCGCATGAACAGGCGCAGTTGCTGGGTCTCGCGCAGGGCGCGAATTCCCATCGCCGTTTCGAACAATTCGTCGTCTGAACTCTGGAACAATTCGTCACGCGGCAAGTTATCCAGAATCTCACGCAACTGCTTGGCCGCATGACTTCCGCTGCGCAGCCGCGAGCGCTGCATGACCAGTTCGATCTTGCGCCGAATGCTGGGAATGCCGCGCGGCAAGGTGTTGTACACCTCGGATGAGAACAGGCCCACGAAGCGAAACGCCCCCAGGACCTTGCCCGCGGGATCAAAAGTCTTTACCGCGATGGTGTCGAAGTATTCGGGGTGATGGAGATGGGAGCGCTCATTGGCCTTGGTCACGACCAGCAGCTGGGGTGCACTCGCGTACTTGTCGATTTCTTCGGCCGGCGCGAAAAAACTGCTGCGGCCGTCGCCATCGCGCAGCAGGCCCAGCCCGGACCCGGCCTTTTGCACCAGACGCGTTTCACCGCCTTCATCGACGACCTCGCTCTCTGCCGCGCCCAGGAACGTGAAGTGGTCATCATCCATCCACTCGAGCAAAGCCTGAACTTCCGCGACATCCTGGGCATCCTGCCCGCCGGGCACGGCGTCGAGCTGGCTGATCTTCTGCTGCACGCGCTGGCGCATTGCCGGATAGTCCTCCACCACCCGGGCCAGATCGGCAATGAGCTCCCGCACGCGCTGGACAAGTTCCTCGCGGGCTCCGTCATCCATCTGTGGACTGAACTGCACATGAATCAGCGATTCATTGCTCCCGCCGGCCGGCTCGCCCGCCGAGGCGATTCCGACCAAACGGCCGTTACTGTCGCGTTGCACGGTCAACACCGGATGCACCAGCCAGCGCACGCTGCCTCCCGCGGCACGAATTGCCATGCTCAGGGAATCAACGAGAAACGGACGATCATCAAGGACGGTTTCCAGCACCGTGACGGCGTCGGTCCAGCCGTGTTCCGCTTCGCTCGGACTGTAAACCCGCACCAGAGCCTCGCCGACCGCCCGCGTTTGCGCCATGCGCCAATGCGCGTAGGCAATTGCAAACAGGGTGGGCGGGTGTTGGGCCGCCAGAATTTCGTTCGGCGCGACCTCAAAATAGTGACGCAGAAAGACGATGAACGCGGCACGCTCGTCGGGCTCGGCCCGCTGCGCCGCCAGAGCCTCTAACTGGGCGAGTGTCAGATCATGTTCCTGCGAAACTGTGTGCGCCATATTTCCCCCCAAAATGCACCGCACCGTGCGACATCGGTTCGCACCGCACTCGACTATATCTCAAGCGCAGCGGCTTAGCCGGACCCGCTCCCCGCTTTGCGCTGCCGATCACTTTGCGCGTCCGGGGCAGCAGCCTGAAAAGCAGAATTGGCCATGCAGTGTTGATAGATCCGGCGCACCTGGGGGTAAGGTGCCAGATCCAGGTTGTTGACCAGGGCATTGGCGACCTGCGGGACCAGACAGATATCTGCCAGCGTGGGCCGCTCGCCATGGCAGTAGCCACCCGGCTTCAGGTGGCTGCCCAGCATCGATTCCATCGCGGTGAAGCCCTTGTGCATCCAGTGCTCATACCAGGCGCGGCGGGCCGCTTTATCGATACCCATATGGTCACGCTGGTAATAGTAAACGCGCAGGATATTATAGGGTTGCATGTCGGCCACCATGAGCTGGGCAAACGAACGGACCCGCGCACGCTCCGCAATATCTTCCGGCAACAGCGGGCGCTCCGGGTAACGCTCATCCAGATATTCCAGAATCGCCG
>JBFIIN010000353.1:0-4197 GCA_041601225.1 Oceanococcus sp. | reverse complement strand
GTGGGCACGGCGTCACAACCCCGTCCCGGCTCGATGTCGTCCGTTGCCCCCAGCCGTCCCCTTCAGCCGCGGCCACCCGATCGTGGTGACCAGCCTGATGGTGGCCACCGCTTTGCTCGCGCTGCTCTATGTGGATCTGGAGTTTCTCAGCTACCACGGCACGCCGCTGCTATCCCGAGCGGACCAGCACCCGGCAGCCGTTCAGGCCGCTGGGTCTGCCATAGCCGGCTCGAGTCCCGCGCTCTTCGCCCTGCAACGCCTGCTCATGGTCGCCACGGCATGGTCCGCGATAGGCCTGCTGGCCTGGCAGTGGCAGCATGGCATACCGACCCTCGCGCTGCCGCGCAGACCACGCTGGCTGATCACCACGCTGATGCTCATCAGTGGACTGCTGGCTCTCTGGATCGGCCCGCAGATGGGCTCGCCGTCGCACGCCCTGCGTTCGGCCGGCGGCTACCAGATCATCTACGGCTTGATCGCAATCGTGCTGTTCGCGCTCAAACTCTGGAGCGCGGTAAGGCGCAACCAGGAAATCGAGCGTGAGATCCACTGGCTCACCCTGGGTCTCGCCGTTGCCCCGGCCCAGTTCAGTCTGGCCTGGCTGCTGGAAACGCTAATCGGCAGTCCCGCTCTGGATGCGTATGCGATGGGCGCCGGCAACGCGGCCATGGGGCTATTGCTGCCCATGGTCTGGCTCTGCTGGTCACAGCAGGAAACGCGGCGCCGCGTGTCTTAGCGAAGTCCCGCAGGAAACGCACCTGGCATTCCTGCGCGCGAGCGCTGAGCCGGCGACGCCGAGTTCTAGTCCGGCAGTATGCCCTCAGCGCGCAATGCCGACAGCTCATCGCCATCGAATCCCCAATCCTGCATCACCTTTGCCATATCCTGCCCTGGCTGCGGCAAATCACGCCGCAGTCCCATGCGCTGCCCGCCAAAAGCCATGGGCAGCGCCGGTAGCTTGGTCACGCGACCGTCTGCCAGGGTCACTTCCACCAGACCTCCGGCGTTGAGCTGTGGATCCTCAAACAGGTCTTCGGGGCGAGCGATGGGAGCAAAGGGGAGACCTGTGTGCTCCAGGGCATCCATCAAGGCCTGCTTGTGCAGCCCGGCGAAGCGCGCGCGGATCACGGGCAGGAACTCATCGCGGCGGGCTACGCGCTGAGAATTGCTGTCCAGGCCCCGGTCGGCCGCCAGTTCCGCAAAATCAAAGGCGTCACAGAACTGACGCCACTGGGTGTCGCTGACCACGGCCACGAAGAGCTGTTGATCGTCGGCCGTTTCAAAGATGTCGTAAACCGCCCAGGCCGAGGTGCGCACGCTCATCGGTTGCAGCGCCTTGCCGCTCACGGCGTGCTGAGCCATGTGCTGCCCAACCAGAAAGCTGGTGGTTTCGAAGAGCGAGCTCTGCACGTACTGGCCTGTCCCGCTGCGCCGCCGCTGTTCGAGCGCAGCGAGGATGGCGATAACCCCGAACATGCCCCCTGAGACATCAATCACCGACGCACCCGCTCGCATGGGCTTGCCCGGCTGACCCGTCATGAAAGCCAGACCGCCCATCATCTGGGTCAATTCGTCCAGTGCCGTGCGATGCTGGTACGGCCCGGCGAGAAAGCCCTTGAGCGAGCAATAGATCAAACCGGGGTTTTCTGCCGCCAGCTGGTCATAGCCGAGACCGCGCTCATCCATCGCTCCGGGACGAAAGTTCTCGATCACGATATCCGCACGCGCGCACATCCGCAGCGCGACCTCCCGTCCGGCCGGTGATCGCGTGTCCAGACACATGCTGCGCTTGTTGCGGTTGTACATGGGAAAATAGCCCGCTCCCGAGCCGGGTAGCTTGCGGGTCTTGTCGCCACCAGGCGGCTCGACTTTCACAACCTCGGCGCCCAGATCGGCGAGGATCAGCCCAACCACCGGCCCCATGACCATGTGGGTAAATTCCACCACACGGATGCCGCTCAGTGGCAACTCGGTTTCAGATGGACTCATGCACCACTCATTACAGTTCAGGTTGGCTCTATGATATAACATTATGACTTTTGAAGTCCGAGCGCGGCCGACCATGCTTCAGGTGGATGTCGAAATCAGCGAGGTAGGCCCGCGTGATGGCCTGCAAAGCATCACGCCCATCATGCCTACGGCGGCAAAAATGGCCTGGATCGAAGCCGAGGCCAGGGCTGGCGTGCGCGAGATCGAAGTCGGCTCCTTCGTCCCCGCCACAATCCTGCCGCAACTGGCAGATACCGCGGAATTGGTGGCCTTTGCGCGCGGCCTGCCGGGGCTGACCGTCGCGGTGCTCGTGCCCAACCTGAGAGGGGCGCAAGACGCCATCGCCGCGGGAGCGCACAAAATCACGATACCGCTCTCGGTGTCAGAGACCCACAGCTTGAAAAATGTGCGGCGTACGCATGCACAGTTGTACGCCGAGATTCAAGGCATTGCGGAACTCGTCAAGAATGTGCCAAAAGCGGAGCGACCACTGCTGGAAGGGGGCTTGTCAACGGCCTTTGGCTGCACCCTCGAGGGCCGAATTGCCCCGCAACGAGTTTTCCAGGCCGCCGAACGGCTGCTGGCGGCAGGCTGCGACGAAGTCGGCCTGTCTGACACCACCGGATACGCCGACCCCCGCAGCGTGCGCGAACTGACTCAGGGAATCTGGGACAACTGTGGACGCGACAGGCTGACCGGCATCCATTTGCACAACACGCGCGGCCAGGGACTGGCCTGTGCTCTTGCTGCTGTCGAACTGGGTCTCACAACGGTGGACGCCTCGCTCGGCGGCATCGGCGGCTGCCCCTTTGCGCCCGGTGCTTCCGGAAATATCGTTACCGAAGATCTGGTATTCATGCTGGAAGCGATGGGCCTGAAGACCGGTATCGACCTGGAGCAGTTGCTCGCGGTGCGCGAGATCGTTCGCGAGGCTCTCCCCGTCAGCGTCGAACTCTACGGCTTTACCGCGAAGGCGGGTGTACCCAAGGGTTTTTGCGGCGCCAGTGCATGCACCAACGGCGGCTAATTCAGAGCGAAACGCACGCGAATATTGGCACGCCGGGACATCGCAAAGCCATCCTCCAGCGGCGGCGCAAACCGCCATTGCTCGACCGCGGCCAGCGCAGCGGCGACAAACATATCCCCGGGCTCCGCGGCGATAACCTGCAGGTCCCGGGTCGCCCCGTTTTCACCCACGATGAATTCCAGGTCCACCCAGCCTTCAATGTTGCGGCGTTCCGCGATGCGCGGAAACACCGGCGCCTGGTAATGCAATAGTTCAAGATCCGTTGCCGACACGGTTTCCTCGAGCAGGCTATGCTGGCGACGCCCGCGGACCAGCTGGCGCTGTCGCTCAAGGATTGACTCCGCATTGGCGTCCACCTTCCGCGCCGCCTCGATCCAGATCTGCGCAGCGTCCCATTGCTCAGCCTGCAAGGCCGGATCGATTTGCGCCTGCAAGACCGCGAGCAGGCTTTCCCGAGCGGCAGCGGTCGCGGGATTGTTCGCCGTGAATTGCTCTGCCAGGAAAAAGTGCGCCAGCGCACTGCGTCCAGCCGGCTCCCGCAATTCGCCTGCTGCGATCAGTCCATCGATGCGAGCCAGCAAACTTCCGGCCATTTTTTCACGAGCCGCCTCATTGCGGACATGCAGGTCCCGCCCCAGGGAAACGGGCAGAACCGGGTCCAGAGCCAGATCAATACTTTGTTGCCAGCGCATCTTAAGCTGGTCAAGATCACCGGCAATGGCTGCCGATTCCGCCGCACCAAGCAAGCGGCTCTGCAACTCGCGCACCGCGGCCAGGACGCGTGGATGGCCGGCATCGGCGTTCAGCGCTTCGCGCAGCACTGACCAGGCATTGCCCGATGGCGACACCATCCAGCGCGCGGCCTGGATGTGCTGATCCGCACGTTGCAGCAACCCGGGTATCGGGTCGGGCGGAGCTGCCGACGGCGCAACCGCCTTGCTCGCCACCGGCCGCGCCGCGACCACCGCCGACTTCTCCGCCTCGGCGCGCAAGCCTTCCAGTTGGGCGGTCATGAAAGCCAGGCGCGGATGGCTGGAGTCCACCAGGGCCAAGCCGTCCAGTTCGCGTGCCGCAGCCGCGATATCCTGGTCGAGCAGCGCCAGTTCGGCTGCCGAAAGAAAGGATTCGGCCAGCTTTTCGAGCCCCTGCTGAGCCGCTGCGTTGCCCGGATCACGGGCCAG
>JBFIIN010000352.1:0-4198 GCA_041601225.1 Oceanococcus sp. | reverse complement strand
TGGGGGTAAGCGGTCGCCTTGCTAGTGGTCCCTTCCCCCGCCTGCGGGGGAAGGTCAGGATGGGGGCATGAGAAACGCGCGTAGCCAAGCTAACGCCACTGCGCTGCGCAAGCGTATGACCGATGCGGAGAACTGCCTGTGGACACACCTGCGCAGAAGGCAATTGGCAGGATGCAAGTTTCGTCGCCAGGCGCCGATCGGAAAGTACATTGTTGATTTCGTTTGTCTGGAAAAGCGAATCGTTGTTGAGCTTGATGGCGGCCAGCATGCTGATCGGCTTGTCGAAGATGGTGGGCGTACACAATTTCTGGTTGACCAGGGATACCAGGTACTGAGATTTTGGAATGATGAGGTTTTAATGGAAACGAAGGCAGTATTGGAAGTGATTCTCGATGCACTGGGCCCACTAAGCAAAGCTCACTACGCTCCGCATCGTGCTGCGCAGCCGTCGCAAGCAGGGGACGCGAAATGAGTGAAGTCACTCCACGCCTCGACCCCGTAATCACGCTGGACGCCAAGTTCTTCTGGGAACACGCCGCCAAGGGCGAATTCGTGGCCCAGAAGTGCAGCTCCTGCGGTGAATTTCGTTTTCCGCCGCGGCCGATGTGTCCGAGTTGTCACGCCCTGGATCCTGAAATCGCGCCCTTGTCAGGGCGCGGCACGGTCTATACCTGGATTCGTCCCATGCACCCCAAGGCGGTGGGGTTCGCCGAACCGCCGGTCGTGGCTGTTATCGAATTGGAAGAAGGATTTCGTATCGTGTCCAGCCTGGAAGGCATCGCTTTTGCAGACGTGACCGCCGGCATGCCGGTGCAGGTCGATTTCGCGCCGACCATGAAGGGCAAACAGGTGCCGATTTTCCGTCCGGCGGAGAAAAACTGATGGCCCGTACCTTCCGCGAAGCCGCGATTGCCGGCATAGGCCAAACCGAGTTTTCCAAGGCTTCCAAGCGCAGCGAGTTGCAGCTGGCTGCCGAGTGCGCCATGGCGGCCTGCAACGACGCCGGGATCAAGCCGGCAGACATCGACGGCATGATTACCTTCACCCTGGATAACAGCGACGAGATTCATCTGGCGCGCTGCCTGGGCGTGACGGACCTGGCCTACACCACCCGCATTCCCGGTGGTGGTGCGGCTGCCGTTGCGACGATTTCTCAAGCCATGGCGCTGGTGAATTCCGGCCAGTGCGAAACCGTGTTGATCTGGCGGGCGATGAATGAGCGTTCGCAATACCGCTTTGGTCAACCGATAACTTTGGAGTCGGCCTTTCAGCCGGGCAATGGCACGGGCTCATTACTGTGGTGCATGCCCTATGGCGCCCAAACGCCAGCGACCTGGGAGTCGCTCACGGCGCAGCGCTACATGCAGAAATACGGGGTGACGAACGAAGACTTTGGGCGCGTGTCAGTGGTGCAGCGCAAACATGCCGCGACCAACCCCAACGCCTGGTTTTACCAAAAGCCGATTACCCTGGAAGAGCATCAAGCGTCCAAGTGGATCGTCGAGCCGGTACTGCGCATGTTCGATTGTTGCCAGGAATCGGATGGTGGCGTGGCCTTGCTCGTCACCAGCGCCGAGCGAGCCCGTGACCTCAAACAGAAGCCGGTGCAGATCGTTGGTGCCTGCCAGTCCATCCCGCGCGACAATGAAGTCATCTCCAATTATTTTCATGACCAAGACATGGCCGACATGCCCGAAGCACGAGGCACGGCCAAGCGCTTGTGGGCGCAAACAGGCTTGAAGCCCAGCGACATGGATCTGGCCATGCTCTACGACGCCTTTACCCCACAGGTCTTCAAACAGCTCGAAGCTTTCGGTTTCTGTGGTGATGGCGAAGCCAGTGATTTCGTCAAAGATGGCCATATAGAAGTGGGCGGCAGCCTGCCGGTCAACACCAATGGCGGATTGATCGGCGAGGCCTACATCCACGGCATGAACAACATCACCGAGGCGGTGCGTCAGCTGCGTGGCACCGCCGCGAATCAAGTCGTCAATGCGCGCCAGGCCCTGATTTCCTCCGGCATGGCCGGCGCGGTGCTCGTCGCCGACTAATGGCGGTGGCAGCCCAGCAGATAGCGGAAAGCGGCGCTTTGCGCCGCGTGAGTCGGGCCTGGCCGGTGCAGACGGACCTGCCCGGGGAATCCGCCTTGCAGGTGACGGCGGAGGTCTTCTGGGTGCCGGGGATCCGGCCGCGACAGGCCTTTTTCTGTCTGCCGGGCGGCGGCATGCATCGCCAGTATTTCGATTTGCAATCGCCCGGAGATGACAGTTTCAATTTTGCGCAGCAGATGGCCAGGCGCGGCTTTTTGGTGGTTGCCGTGGACCCGCTGGGAATCGGCGCCAGTTCCCGTCCCGTAGATGGGCATGCCCTGACTGTGGAACGTCTGGCCGATGTCCATGCTCAGGTTTGCGATCAGCTTGCCTTGGCGCTGCGCGAGGGCTCATTGGACTCTGAATTGGCGCCCTTGTCCGATCTGCACATGATTGGTCTCGGCCATTCCATGGGCGCGATGCTGACGATTGCGCAGCAGGCTAGACATGGCCAGCATGCCGCAGTGGCTCTGCTGGGCTTTTGTACCGCGGGCTTGCCGCAATATTTGAGTCCGCAGGTCAAGGAACTGCTCGCAGAGCCCGCCAAGCTGCGCGAGCAAATCATAGATTTGGCAAAGAAAATGTTTCCAGACCCCTATCCAGATCTGAATCGCGGGGCCGGGGCCTCGGGTGGAATTTATGGCAGCGGCCATGCGCAGCGGGCGGGTATAGAGGCCCTGAAAATGGCAACGGACCGCTTGCTGCCGACCCCGGCTTTTCAGTCTATCCTGCCCGGCAATGTGGCCGCCGAGGCTGCGGCGATTGAGGTGCCGGTATTCCTGGGCATCGGTGAACAGGACATGATCGATGAGCCGCAGGTCGTTCCGGCAAGTTTTCCGGCCAGCGCCGCCGTAGAACTGCGGGTGTTCGCCGGCATGGGCCATGCCCATTTTTTGTATCCCTCGCGCGTCGAGCTGTTCGATGCCTTGGCCGCCTGGGCAAGGTCTTTGCCCAACGACAGCCCTACTAATTTTGCATATTCTGGAGAGCAAGCATGAGCAAATTGACCCTGAAAGCGGGCACCCGCGTGAGCAGCGCCGTATCGGATGCCCAGTTGATGGTCATCAAGGTTCCGGCCGGTGAGTACGAACTGACTTGTGGCGGTGCGCCCATGCTGGGTCCGGGCGAGAGCGCCGATGGGTCTGCCAGCCTCGCGGACGGGGATGCTGGCGCATGCCTGATGGGCAAGCGCTATGTCGACCCTGAAGAAACCGTGGAGATGCTCTGCACCAAAGCCGGCGCGGGCACCGTGGTGCTCAATGGCACGGCGCTGGACGTCAAGCAGGCCAAGCAGTTGCCGTCCTCAGACTAGCCCGGACTCGGGCTGCAAAAGAAACCTCTATGAATATCTCGATGTTACTGGACATGCCTGCCGACGTTTTCGGCGAGCGCACCGCGGTCGTCTGCGGCGATCAGAGCCTGAGCTACGGCGAATTGCGTGCCGCCGCACAACGCGCAGCGGTGGCCTTTCAAAAAGCCCAGGCGCGCTATGTGGCGGTGCTGGACGTAAACAGTCCGGCCTTGCCGGTGGCTTTGTTCGGGGCCGGCTATGCCGGCATTCCCTATGTGCCGCTCAATTACCGCCTGACCCGCGCGGAAATCAATGAACTCATCGCGCGGGTGGCGCCGGCCGTGTTGTACGTGGGCGCGCAGTTTCGGGACCTGATTGATCCGCGCGACGATGTGCAATTGCGCGATACCGCCGAGCTTTTGGACGGTGAGGGTGACGGCGGCTTCGTACCCGTCGATGTCGACCCGGCCAGCGTCGCGGTGCAGCTGTTCACCAGCGGCACGACGGGCAAGCCCAAGGCCGCGATCCTGCGCAACGAAAACCTGATTTCCTACATCATCGGCACCGTCGAATTTGGCGGCGCTGAGGAGAGCGATGCGGTGCTGATCAGCGTGCCGCCGTATCACATTGCTGGAATCTCGGCGGCACTGAGTTCGACTTACGCCTGTCGGCGTATGGTGCAGCTGGAAAGTTTCTCCCCGCAGGCCTGGCTGGCTGCGGCGCGCGCCGAGCAGGTCAGCAATGCCTTCCTGGTGCCGACCATGCTGTCCCGCATCATCGACCATCTGGATCAGACCGGTGAGGCGGCCGCGCTACC
>JBFIIN010000351.1:0-4198 GCA_041601225.1 Oceanococcus sp. | reverse complement strand
TGGTCGAGTTCGTTCCAGTCAAACATGCCCATGCCGTCAATCGGCATCCGGACATAGAGATCCGCGGCCGCGGCACGCGCCTGACGCTGCTCCGGGCTTAGCAAGGTGGCCGAGCGAAACAGAATCTTGAAGATGTTGGGCTGTTTACCCGCGCGCCGTAGCTGCCTCGGAGCCTCGTCGCCGGCCTCGGTTCCGGCAATATCCAGATGTTCCGCAGCTGTCACATCCGAGGCAATCACGGCGCCCCGCCCCCAGCCCTGCATGACGTCGGTGGGCACATTATTGAGTATGGCCCCGTCCACCAGCAGATCACCCCGATAAGCGACTGGCGGTGCGATCCCGGGCACGGACATGCTGGTGCCAATCCAGTGGGCCAGCGGTCCTCGCTCGTGAACCATCGATTCGCCACGAGTGATATTGGTGCTCACACAAAAATAGGGCCTGTCGAGCAGTTCGATACGCTGCCCTGCGAATAATACTTCCAGGCGGCGCCGCAGCTTGCGTGCGCCGATCAGTGACACCCGCGGCACCACAAAATCGTTCAGGTTGTTGCGCGTGACAAACAGCTCACGCAGCACCTCTTCAATCTCTTCGGAGCTATGACCGATCGCCGCCAGGCCCGCGACCAGCGCGCCCATGCTCGTGCCACCGACCAGGTCAAACTCCAGATTCCGCTCGGCCAGAGCCCGCAGCAGTCCGACATGGGCGAAGCCGCGCGCACCGCCGCCACCGAGCACGATCCCGATGGCCTTGCCGGTTAGCAGGCGAGCCAGCCTCGCGGTCCCCGCCCGGTCACCAGGCACCAGCCAATGGTGGAAGTCGGCGCCGCAGCTCTCCCGCCAGGACCACGGAGTCAATGCGGCATCGTCCGCGTAATCGGCCAGAAACAGGCACTCCACCGGTGCCCGCACCGACTGATCCCGATAACGGGCGAAATCCCGGGACAGGGCGGGCGGCCGGTCGGCACGCGCCAGCACCAGGATATGATCCGCCTGGCGCAGGCAACGGCGGCTCCAGGCCGAATCATCGACCGGATCAGCCAGGTACACGACGTGATCATAGTCCTGCTCCAGTTCGTTGAGCCAGGTCGCCAGGCGCGCGCTCGCCGCCTGCTCATCCACCCGGATGTCGGCCGCACCGGCACCCTGAGCGCGTTCCAGTTCAGACCGGTCAAGCAGCCGGCAGGCACCCTGGCGCGCCAGCTCCAGCCGCAGCTGCTCCGCAATCTGCGCGCCCGGCAGTCCGGCGTGCGCGGGCACCAGAGCGATCGTTTTCAGGCTGCTCCGGTAGCGACTGGAACGCGCGGCGTAGCGGCGCTTGAGATTATCCAGGCAAAGCTGGCCAAACTGCCAAAGTGCGTTCGGATTCCGGCGCATCAACGCCGCGAACAAGCCCGCATCCATGCGCCGGACCTCCGAATCCCGGATCGCCACGGCCGAAGTCGTACGCGCATCGCCGGTGTACACGCCCAGCGTCCCGATAAGTTCGCCGCGCCCGACCTCGCGCACGGTACACGGCTCACCCGCGATGGTGGCCTGCAGGCGAATGCGCCCCGACACCACCGCGAAAATCGCATCGCTGGGTTCGCCTTCGCGATACAGCACCGTTCCGCCATGGACGTGTACCGGGTCGCCCTGGCCGTCCATGAGCGCAAAAACATCCAAGGTGCGACTCGACAATTTGCATTGGCGGCGTCGGATGCACCGACGCCGCCCAGTCCGCTAAGCGACGGTTTCCATCGCCGCCGAGTACTGCCCCAGCGACGCCGCTGAGTTGCACCGGGCCCGATGCAAAAACGCGGCCTGACCGGCAGGCAACTGGTCGTTTTTCCCCGCCCAGGCCTGCAATGCCGCAGCCTGTAAGGCGCGACCATAGGAGAAGCTCAGAGCCCAGGGCTGCCGGCCGAGCTTGTTCATGGCATCAAGATGCGCGGTGGCCAGCGCGTCGCTCTGCCCTCCCGACAGGAACACAATGCCCGGCACGGCCGCGGGCACATATCGACGCAGGCAGGACACGGTCGCCAGGGCCACGGTTTCCACATCGGCCTGTTGCGGGCAATCCATTCCCGAAATCACCATATTGGGCTTGAGCAGCATACCTTCCAGCGCCACGCCCTGGGCGTCCAGTTCGGCAAACACGCTGGACAAAGCCGCCGCGGTTACATCATCGCATTGCTCGATACTGTGGGCCCCATCCATCAGCACTTCCGGCTCGACAATCGGCACAATATCCTGCTCCTGACAGAGCGCGGCGTAGCGCGCCAAGGCATGCGCATTGACATCGATGCAATACATACTGGGCAATTCGTCGGTGATCTTGATCACCGCCCGCCATTTTGCAAAACGTGCACCGGCGGCCTTGTATTCCCGCAGCCGGTCGCGCAGGCCATCCAGCCCTTCGGTGACCGTCTCGCCTTCCGAATTGGCCAGGGGTTTGGCACCTTTGTCGACCTTGATGCCCGGAATTATGCCGCGTCCCGCCAGCAACTCCGGGAAGCTTTGACCGTTATCGGCTTTCTGAAACAGGGTTTCCTCAAACAGAATGACGCCGCTTACGAACTGCTCGGCATCGGGCGCGGAGAACAACATGTTGCGATAGCTGCGCCGGCTTTCCTCGGTGGATTCAGTCCGTATCGAATCAAAGCGCTTTTTGATCGTCGGCGAACTTTCATCCGCCGCCAAAATGCCGCGGCCATCAGCCACGAGTTGCAATGCCGTGGCATTCAGGACATCCAAATTCATGTTGCTGCTCTCCTAAGGATTTGCTGTTTCGGATTTCCGGCAATAGCCACGCAGCCAACCCGCCCGTAATTTTCATCAGCCCCGACCGGCGGCCGGATCATGAATATCGCGAAGCAAAGAGCTGAATCAGGGACCACGCCAACAGTTCGCGCCCGGCCTCCGGGAGCGCCAGCGCGAAATCTGCGCACAGATTAGCAAATCTCGCTGCCCCGTGGCTTGATGTCCGCGCCGCTCCCCGGGTCCTTGCGACGGCTGCGCGTGAAGCGCAATCCCAGCAGCATGAGCAAACTGCCGGGCGCGCATGCGCCAGCACCGGCGGACCCGGCCTCCACCGGGCCCAGGCCATTGGAGGCCAGCGCGGCCGGCTGCGCAATGGATCCGGCCACCACGGGCGCGCTGGGCGGTGCCGGCAGGATTTCGTGGGCAAGCGGCAAGGCGTTGTCCCGGATCGTCACCGTCTTTGCCCGCACGCCGCTCACTGCGACCCCATCGCCGCGCTGCAGCCACAGGCTGATGGCCTCATCCGCTTCGATCTCTCCACTGGCGATCAGCGCAACCGGCACGACGATACGGGTCTGTCCAGGCGCGAATTCGAGAACCTGACTGTAGGGCACGCTGAAATCCAGATTGCGGGTTGCCTGATCCCCGAATACCAGCAGCTCGACGCGCGCACTGGCCGCCGCGTCGGTCCGCGTCAGGGTCACCGGCAACCATACCGCCAATTCCGCGACCGAATCGGGCGCCGCCAGCGACACGCTGCCACGCCCCGGGTTGTCGGGACGCAGGCCGGCCATGACGCTGGCCGTGCGGCTGAAGGTTTCGTGGTTGTCCGCGGCGTAAGCTAGGCCCGCCGCCGTACCGCAGGCTTCACCGTCCCGGCGAACAGCGGGGTTGCTGAACAGAGCCATCCGGTATGGCGAAGTGCTCATGATCGTACCTGGCTGACCATGTGCCCGCCTGATGCCGCAATAGACCCCCCGCGAGAATTCGTAGGCGCCCTGGCCGGTGCTGTCGTCCCAACTGTGCGTACTGCCGAGGTTGTGGCCGAATTCATGGGTGACCAGCAAGGCGAACACTTCCGGGGATGTGCCGGCATAGCAGCTTTCATGTCGCGAGCCGGGCAGCCCACGCAGCACCGCCGAGTATCCATAGCCGGAACGCGGAACCTGCAACCCGGGTCCGGCGATCTGCCCCCAACCGCATAGACCGACTGGGTCCAGCCCCGGCTCCGGCAATTCCCACAACTGGACGAAATCGGCACCGAATTGATCGCGCAATATGGTCTGGTGCTCCAGATAGCCTGGCAGCGCATCCAGATCATCGGTCAGCCGTTTGGCCCCGGCTTCCAGCAGCGGAATGGCCTCGGCCGTTTTGCCCGCCTTGATATAGGCCAGCGACATGTTGGCGTCGGCCGCCAGCGCGTTGCGATGGTCGGGTCCCAGCATTTGGTGGATCAC
>JBFIIN010000350.1:0-4227 GCA_041601225.1 Oceanococcus sp. | reverse complement strand
TGCATATGCTGGCCGCCATCACGCGCCGCTACGACAAATCCTACGGCCACTTCACGACCCGCCAAAACATACAGCTGAATTGGCCCAAGCTTGAAGAGGTGCCGGACATCCTGGCCGATCTGGCCAAGGTGGAAATGCATGCGATTCAGACCAGTGGTAACTGCATCCGCAATGTCACCACCGACCCCTTCGCCGGCGTCGCCCACGACGAAGTCGAAGATCCGCGCCCGTGGTGCGAGATCATTCGCCAGTGGTCAACCTTGCATCCCGAATTCGCTTACCTGCCCCGCAAGTTCAAGATCGCAGTCAATGCCGCCGGTCAGGACCGCGCGGCCAGCCGGGTCCATGATATCGGCGTGCATGTAGTGCACGACGCCGACGGTCAGATGGGCTTCCGCATCCTGGTGGGCGGCGGTCTGGGCCGCACGCCCATAATCGGCGTCACCATCCGCGACTTCCTGCCGCCGCTGGAGTTGCTGTCCTATCTGGAAGCCGTGCTGCGGGTTTACAACCGCCTGGGGCGACGCGACAACAAGTACAAGGCGCGGATCAAGATTCTGGTCAAGGAAACCGGCGTACAGCGCTTTGCCGAACTGGTCGAGCACGAATGGGCGAAGCTGCGTGATGGCTATTTGCAGCTCAACTGGTCCGACATAGACAAGATGAAGGCCCATTTCCAGCCGCCGGCATACGCGGCGGCCAGCCCGGTCGATCCAGCGGCCATTCCTGCGACGGACCAGGACGCTTTTGCGCTCTGGCAGCAATACAATCTGCGCCCGCACAAACAGCCCGGTTACCGCATCGTCATTATTCCGCTCAAAGCCGCGGACGAAACGGCGGGCGATGCCAGTGATCAGCAAATGGATCTGGTCGCCGATCTCGCCCAGCGTTATGGCCACAGCGAAATTCGGGTCATGCATGAGCAGAATCTGGTGCTGCCTGATATCCGCGAGAACGACCTCTATGCCGTGTGGAAGGAACTGCGCGCGGCCGATCTGGCCACCGCCAATGCCGGCACGGTACTGGATTTGATCTGCTGCCCAGGCCTGGATTTCTGCAGCCTGGCCAATGCCGGCTCGATCGCGGTTTCGCGCGAAATCGCCGAGCAGGTTGAACAACGCGACTTTCTTTATGACCTGGGTGAAGTCCGGCTCAATATGTCGGGTTGCATGAACGGCTGCGGGCACCATAGCGTCGGTCATATCGGCATCCTGGGCGTCGATAAGAAGGGTGCGGAGTGGTATCAGCTGTCGCTGGGCGGCTCCTCGCGCAACGACGCCTCACTGGGTGATCGACTGGGTGCAGCCATTTCTCGCGACCAGATCGTAGACGCGGTCATGCGGCTGCTCGATGTGTATTTGGACAAGCGCGAGGGCGAAGAGCGCTTTTTGGATACCTATCGGCGAGTCGGCATACAAGCCTACAAAGACGCGGTGTATGCCTCATGAGTACGCTGATTCGAAACGGCGCCGTGAGCGCGGATGAGTGGCAGAGCCTGGGCGATGATGAGGCCATAACGCCTTGCGCAAAAGTGATTGTATCGTTGCAGCGCTGGCGCGCCGATGCGCAGTCCTTAAAGCAGCAAGCTGCCCAGGTCGGTCTACGGCTGGAGAATACCGTCGACCTTGACGAGTTGCGCAGCGAGCTTGAGGGCTTAGCTCTGGTGGCTTTGGAGTTCCCCCTATTCTCCGATGGTCGGGCCCTATCGCAAGCCCGCGTGCTGCGTGAACAACTGGGTTTCGCCGGCGAAATTCGCGCAACCGGCGCGGTATTGCGCGATCAGATGTTTTATATGCAGCGCTGCGGCTTCAACGCCTTTGAGGTTCCCGATGGGCGCGATGTGGCCGGCGCGCTGGCCGCACTGCGCGAATTCTCCGTGAAATATCAGGCCGCCGCCGATAGCTCACAAACCATCTTCGCCCAGCGTGCGGCCTCCTCCTAAGTCCGCCATCACGGCAGTCATCCTGGCCGGTGGCCAAGGTCGACGCCTGGGTTGCCGCGACAAGGCCTGGATCAACTGGCGAGGTCGCCCGCTGGTCGCCCATGTGGTCGCCGCCTTGCAACCCCAAGTCGGGACCATACTCATCGCCTCGAATCGCGGCCATACGCGCTTGAAACCCTATGCCCGGCGGGTTATTCGTGACCAAGCGCCGACCGGCAGCGGGCCGCTGGGCGGCTGGCATGCGGCGCTCAAAGCCAGTCGCACGCCCTGGATACTCAGTTGCCCGATCGACGATGCGCGGCCGAATCGCGGCCTGGCAGTCGGCCTCGCACGTGGACTGCGCAAGCGGCCTGGCGCCTATGCCCAGAGTGCCAGCGGCCCCCATTATTTACATGCGCTGCTGCAGCGCCGCCTGCGCGGCTCCTTGCAAGAATTTCGCGCCGCGGGCGGACGCGCCGCAGGCAACTGGCTGAGCGCGGTGGACTGCACAGCGGTCGAATTCGCCGACGCGCGGCTCATTTGGAGCCTGAATAATCCGGCAGACCTGCGCCGTCTGCGGCGAAGCCGCTAGAATTGGAAGATGGTCGCCATTCCCGCTCGCTTGCCGCTCCCGCCTAGCCCCCTCACTGATCGCTTGGGGCGGACCAAGCGCAAATTGCGAATTTCGATTACGGATCGCTGCAATCTGCGCTGCCCCTATTGTATGCCGGAAAAGCCGCAATGGTTGCCGAAATCCGATTTGCTCAGCGCACCACAGATTGGCCAGTTAGCACGCTTCTTTGTCGCGGAAATGGGCATACAGCGCATCCGCCTGACCGGCGGCGAGCCCCTGCTGCGCCCTGAGCTGCCGCAGATCATCAGCGCGCTGCAGGATCTACGCGAACAGGGTTTGGAGCGCGTCTCGCTGACCAGCAATGGAGTGCGACTGGCCCGTCTGGCGCAAGCCCTGCGCGATGCGGGCCTGGATGATGTCAATGTCAGTCTGGATGCCCGTGACCCCCAGCGTTTTGCTCGCCTAAGCGAAGGCCGCTACGGCCTGGCGGATGTCGAAGCCGGCATCGACGCGGCTCGCCGCGCCGGGCTTAAAGTCAAAATCAATAGCGTCATTATTCGCGGCTATAACGAAACTGAGGTCTTGCCCTTGGCCCGTTGGGCTCGTGCCGCGGATCTGGAACTGCGCTATATCGAATTCATGCCCCTGGATGGCCGCGGCTTGTGGACCCAGGAGCGGGTTTTCAGCAGCGCCGAAATTCAGACCGCGCTGGCCACGGAGTTTCCCGTATCCACGCTGGCGCGAGGTCATGACCCCGCCGCCTATTTTGATTTGGGCGCAGGACAACGCATAGGCATTATCTCCACCGTCAGCGACCCCTTCTGCGGCGATTGCGACCGCCTGCGCCTGACCGCCACCGGCGAGCTGTTCAGCTGCCTGTTCGGCCGCGAAGGCCGACCCTTGCGGGCCTTGCTGGACAAACCTCAAGCGCTGGAGGCCGCCGTACGCGACACCGTCTGGCACAAACCGGCCGGCTATGCCGAGCAACCGGGTTATGTCGAGCGCCCCGTGCGCATGTACCAGATGGGCGGTTGAATATGCAGGTCCATTTGCGCTGCTACGGCGCCTTAAATCCCATTTTCGGCGGCGACCGGGTCGCATGGCAATTTTCGGGCGCTAGCGTACAAGAGCTCCTGGCCGATTTGGCTCAACGCCAGCCCGGCTTTGCATCCTGGCAAAACCGCGTCGCCTGTGCACTAGGCGACCACATTGTGCACGGCGATTACGCGCTGACGGCCGGCGACGAAATCGCCTTGCTGCCCCCCGTAGGCGGTGGCTGATGGACCATTTACAAAGCACCCAGCTGGACCTGGCCGGACTACTCGAAGAATCAGAGCACGCGTCCGGCGCCTTGCTGCTGTTCGTGGGCACGGTGCGCGAAAACAATGATGGCCGTCCGGTGACGGGGATGAGTTATACCGCCCACGAATCCATGGCCGAACGCCTGCTCGCGGACATCGAAAGCGAAACCTGTGCCCGCTTTGATATTTGCAGTTGCCGCATCCTGCACCGTCTCGGAGCTTTGGCGTTAGGCGACGCTAGCGTGGTCATTGCGGTACGTTCAGCGCATCGCGCGGCCGCGTTTGAGGCTTCGCGTTATGCCATCGAAGAACTCAAGAAACGCGCCCCCATCTGGAAACAGGAACACTATAGCGACGGCGACTCCGCCTATCTGGAAGGCACGCCGCTCAAGCCGAGCTGAGACACCAACATGCGAGATATCACCCAAAAG
>JBFIIN010000349.1:0-4258 GCA_041601225.1 Oceanococcus sp. | reverse complement strand
GTCAGATGCTGTGGCCCCAAATCCGGCGCCGCGGGCAAGGATTCACACTCCCAATGCAGCTTCGGCTGGGAAGCCTCCAGCACCGGCTTCAAGCGCCAGCGCAAATTGCCAAAGGCCGATTCCAGATCACCCTGTTCCAGGTCCAGCGAATCGATGGTCAGGCGCAGTTCCTCCAAGCTGTCACGCAGCTGTGCCGCGAGTTCTTGAGGGCTGAGCTCGCCGGCCTCAGCCAAAGCGATGGCCGCGGCCAGGCTACCGCCAACGCCGTCATGCATGTCCCGCAGAATTCTTTCGCGTTCCTGCTGAATGGCCTGTTCGCGCTGCATCACAGATAAGCTCTCGAAGCTTTTCGCCAATTCAGCAGTGCGCTGCGCCACCCGGTCGGACAAACTGCGGTTCAGCTCTTCGACCTCTTTGATCGAGCGCACATAACGTGAAAGCAGCAGCCAGCCAAACACCGCGATCACCAGTGGCGCGCTGTACTGGATCGTGTAACCGTGCACACGGGTAATGATTTCGTTGTTGGCCAGACAGTCATGTATGCCCAGCACGAAAGTCAGCAGGCCGCTGGTGAGCAACCACTGCACTTCGATGTCGCGGCTGCGCCACACCGCCTTGGCCATCATCAGTGTCGGATAAAGACCGATGCCCAGTGCAATCGAGTTGGATATATGGCGACCAAACCAGTCCATCCAGTAGGCATCGTAGGCGCCCAGTGCCGCCATGATCACCGCGGTGGCCGCGGCGTAGGTCAGCAGCAGTTTCTCCAGCCGGGGGCGTTCCACGCCCAGCACCCCATGCACAAAAGGCGGAATGCAGACTATCCAACCCACCAGCGACACATACCACAACCACTCCCAAGCCACCGGTGGCACAGGCGGATCCACCACGCCCAGATTCAGATTGCGAATCGCCCAGAACAGTACGCCCCAACCGAACCAGCGGTACACCGGCTGTTCCGGTTGGCTGGCGGAGATCAGGATAGCGGCCAGCCCCAGCACCGCCAGCCATAACGTTGCGACCACCGGCAGCGTGACTTTTACAAACAGGCGCCGGTCATGCGAAGCACGCAGCACAGGCTCCGGTCCGACGTAAATGCGGCCCAGCAAGCCGGTGCCGGCGGGTTCGCCAGCCACCCGTACCAGTATCGAATTGTCACCGGCACTCAATAGCGAAGCGGGCAGCTCAAACAACAGTGGGCGGTTCCAGTTGTGGGCCAGATCAGGGCCGAAGCCACCGCCGTTACCGATCATCTCGCCATTCAGATAAACCGCGGCATTCATGCTCAAGGAGGGCAAGTACAGCGCCCACAACTCCTGTGGCGCCTCCAGCAACTGCAGATTCAGGTGATACCAGGTCTGACCCACCGTGCGCATCTCCTGCAGGCGCCAGTCATCCGGCAGTTCAACTTCCTGCCATTTTCCCGCCGTCACGGCTGGCGGCAGTGGCGAATCCGAACTCAGCCGCCAGGCCTGATTCAGTTCCAGCACCTCATGTCCAGGACGATCGGACAAGGCGCTGCGCAGAACGAACAACACCATCAGGGTGATGCCTATCACCAGCCCCCAACGAAAGAAATCGACGAAAAAATCCAGCGGTGAGGTCCAACTCAGACTGTCTGCGCTGGAATATTCGACGAAGGGCTTGGCCATGTCAGTTGATCCGGATCAGCCCGGCCTGGACGGCTTCAAACACCGCCTCCGAGCGGGAATTCACCCCCAGCTTGCGGTAGATATGTTTGACATGGGTATTCACGGTACTGGCAGCCACCCCCAGGCTGTCAGCGATTTCGTTATAGGCATATCCCTTGGCCGCAAGCTCCAGTACCTGGACTTCGCGTCCGGACAACTGGCCCGCTATCGATTTCTGATTCGGGGGATTGTGAAATTGCTTGAGCAGGTGGCGTGCAATACCGGGACTCAAGGGCGCCTGGCCCTGGCGCAGGGCCTGCAACATATGGCCGAACTCCAGATCACCGACGTCCTTGAGCAGATAGCCATCGGCGCCAGCCTGCAAAGCCTTGAGCACGTTGCGTTCATCACCCAGCGCGCTGACCACCGCAATGCGCGGCCGCGGCTGCCAGCCGGCCGCCTGACGGATGTACTCGCTGCCATGGCCATCGGGCAACTGCAGGTCCACCAGCAAAATATCGCAAGCTTTGGCCTGCTTCTTCTGGCTCTGCGCCTGAGACAAGCTTGCCGCCGAGCCGCCCAGGGCGAACCCTGGCGTGCGGCCAATCAAGGCCTCGAGATGCTGGCGGATACGGGCATCATCCTCCAATACAAATACGCGAAGGTCTTGATTCATTCCCTGAGCTCTCCTGGGCCAAGCCGTACGCCAGCCAGCTTTTTTGCCGTATGTTCATTGTGGAAAGGTTGAATGAGATTTCGCAAACGGTGGCGAAAGGCTGCCATTTCGCTTAATTTCTCAGGCTGGGGGACAAGACCAATGAAGCAGCCATCAAAACCCCGCTGGGAGGACATCGAAGCCTGCCCGACGGGGAGCCCGGCTACTGTCCGCCGGAGCTGCGGGATAGCGTCACCACGCTGCTGCCGCTGTATTACGAGCAGCTCAAGCACATGGCGCGCCGCGAGCGCGGCAAGCTGTCGCCGCTGGGCACGCTTAACACCACCGCGGTCGTCCACGAAGCCTATCTGCGAATGCTGGACAACCCCGCCTTCGCCTCACGCGAGCATTTCCTGCGCACCTCGGCCATCGCCATGCGCTACGTGATCATCGACCGGGTCCGCGCCCAGCTGGCCGCCAAGCGCGGCGGCGACGATGTGAAGGTCGACCTGGAAGTGGCGGACCGCGAAGGCTTTGTGGTGGACAACGACGTCGAAACCCTGGCCGTGCACGAAGCCCTGGAGCGTCTCGAAGCCCTTTCGCCCAGACTTGCGCGGATCGCGGAGTGCCGCTATTTCGCCGGCTACACCGATGCCGAAATCGCCGAGGCCACCGGCAGCTCGGTGCGTACGGTTCGCCGCGATTGGGTGTTGGCCAAGGCCTGGCTGGCGAGGGAACTTGGGCAATTGCCGCCCGACTGACCACCCGCTGGTACGGCAGGCCACCGCCAGGCTCGGTTTCCGAAAGCGCCGATACCGCAAGCCGCCTGGTCAGGGTTGCCGGCCCTGCGCCGCGCCGATCTGGCGATGCCTGTGGAGACCCCAGTCTTTGACCGTTGGGTAGGCGGCCATCAATCCTTCGTGGTCTGCCGCCGCTCCCGCATTTCGGCGAATCGCTCTCCCATCTCGATCAGGGACTGCATCTCGCCCAGGCGCTGCCGCAGCGACAATCCCCGGGCGCGCTCGATCATCGCGCGCCGCGGACCCTCCAAGCTTGTGCACGGCCAGCCCGCCAGCAACGAGGTAACGAACCCCGGCCTGGTTGAGTGCGGCGCTGACCCATTCCAGCGATTCAACGATGTTCGGCAAAACAAGCTTTCCGTCAGACCCGGGCAAGACGATTGGATCGCGCCATAGGCACAGCTTCGCCTGGCAGCCAAGCCGGCGAAAATCCGATAGGGTTTAACCGGGGAATAATGGAAGATTCTGGGGTGGCAAACGGTATTCAGGCCAATTGGGAGGCTGTCGAATCAGCCATGCGCGAAGCCCAGTCGCTGCAAGCGGGCGAGCGCGTGGATTTTCTCGCCTCGCTTGAGCAGCAAAGCCCGTCAGTCCATGGGGAAGTGCTCGAATTGCTTGCTGCTGCCGAACTGGACACAGGCGATCTGGGAATCGACGGACCGCACTTGAAAGCGAACTCGGCATCCCGGACGAGCGTCATGGAGGCTGGTGCGGAGTTCGGTCCATGGCGCCTGGGCGAGCTGATCGGTCGCGGCGGCATGGGCGAGGTCTACCGCTGCGAGCGGGCCGATGGCGCCTTTGCGATGACCGCCGCGGTAAAACTGCTGCGCGCCGAGGCCCTGCAGCATCTGGAGCGCTTCGAAGCCGAGCGCAATATCGTCGCCCGGCTGGACCACCCTGGCATCGCCCGGCTACTGGACGGAGGTCTGCTCGATGAGCGGCCCTACATGGTCATGGAACATGTCGATGGCGTGCCGCTGAATGACTACGCCCGTGGCCATGCCCTGAATCTGGAAGCCCTGTTGTCTTTGTTTGCCCAGGTCTGTGATGCGGTCTCGCATGCTCATGCGCAGGGCGTGATTCACCGCGATCTCAAGCCCGGCAACATCCTGGTCACCGACTCCGGGCAGCCGAAGATTCTGGACTTCGGCGTGGCCCGGGCGATCGATCGC